>JBMTWK010000001.1:0-35244 GCA_049452395.1 Prochlorothrix sp.
CCTGGGAGTAATTCCTGGGAGTAATTACAGTGCGCCTGCGCTGGGGGTCACCACTACAGACTCCACCACAGAACCCGCCGGAGCTAAGGCAACATGGAGAATCGATCGGGCAATGGTATCGGGATGGAGCATTTGGCCTCGATCGAAGTCCGCCTGCACCGTTTCGGTATCCCACAGGCCGGTGTTGGTGGCCCCTGGGGTCACCACGGTAACCCGCACCCCATGACAGCGTTCTTCCACCGCGATCGCCTGGGACAAGGCAACCAAACCTGCCTTACTGACGCTGTAGGCCCCCCAGTCCGGAAACGCTTGGTGGGCAGCAATGGAAGAAATATTGATAATGGTGCTGTAGTCCCGGCTGCGTAGGGTTGGCAAAGCACCCTGAATGCAGAGGAAAACGCTGGTTAAGTTCAAATTCAAAACCTGCTGCCAGTCCTCTAGCGGCATGTCACCCAGCGGGCCGGTATAGCCCATTCCTGCGTTATTGACCAAGATGTCAATCGGGCCATACTGATCACACAGTTGGGCAATGCGTGGCTTGACCTGGGGGAGATCAACAAGATCTAAAGCGGCAACCTGGACCTGAATCGACGTTTGAGCTTGCTGGGCAGCGTGCTGGGCTAACTCAGCCACAGATGCGAGTTCTCCCTGGGAACGCCCCACTAAAACTAAGTCAATACCCGCCTGGGCAAAGGCTAATGCCGTCGATCGACCAATCCCACGACTCGCACCGGTAATGAGTGCGTGTTTCTGTGTTGGAGATGTCATGAATTCCTTATGAAATGGAGGCAGGACCGGGGTTGGGGGACCGAATGGACCCTGGTTTCCCTGGCCTCAGGCAAGAACCCTAGGAGCAGTCGAAATTCCCCAAACTGCGTCCGATGGGTTCCAGACCCCTAGGGTCTAGAAATGCACTTCTTCACTTGCCCTCTTGCAAAACGTGATTATCCTCCCCAAAGGCAGGGGTCACCCTGGCTTTTGAAAGAAGTCTCCGGGGGGCCGCTAGGCTGACTGGACTCCACAGGTCACTGAAGAGCCACCACAATTTCCCCAAAAAGTAAAGAATTATTTCTAAGTCTTATTATATCGCAGCGTGTTCAAATCCCTACGCCTGTTTTGGGGAATTGCTTGAGCGTGGTTTTCGCGCTTGCTGCCCTATTCTCGTGCAACTAGGCCGTGCAACCCTGAAACGCTCCGCAGCGGGTCGGAAGACCCGACCCCTACACCCGCGTTGCTCCTGCGATCGAGGTCGTGCCGCCAACCCCTTAGGACTCTAGGAAAACCCCTAGTTTCCGAAATTTTTGATAGCGTTGCTCCCGTCGTTGATCAGGGGTGAGCTGATCGAGGTCGGCAAGGTGGCTCAGCAAGGAGTCTTTGAGGACTTTGGCCGCTTGGAGGGGATCGGAGTGGGCACCGCCGAGGGGTTCCGGCAGAATATCATCGACAATGCCAAGGTTTTTAAGGTCAGGGGCCGTAATCTTGAGGGCTTCGGCGGCTTGACCGGCTTTGCCCGCATCTTTCCAAAGAATAGCCGCGCAGGCTTCAGGACTGGCCACCGTATAGACCGAGTGCTCAAACATCAACTGACGATCGCCCACGCCAATACCCAAAGCTCCGCCCGATCCCCCTTCCCCAATCACCGTACAGAGGATGGGCACCTCAAGGCGAAACATTTCCCGCAGGTTATAGGCGATCGCCTCGCCCTGGCCCTGCTTTTCTGCCTCCACGCCAGCCCAAGCCCCCGGTGTATCAATGAAGGTCAAAATCGGCATCCCAAAGCGATCGGCATGTTCCATTAACCGCATCGCCTTCCGGTAGCCCCCCGGAGAAGCCATACCAAAATTACGGGCCACATTATCCTTCGTATCGCGCCCTTTTTGGTGCCCCAACAACAGCACCGCCCGTCCTTCCAGCCGTGCAATTCCCCCCACCAAGGCGAGGTCATCTCCCCCCCGGCGATCGCCATGGAGTTCAATCCAGTCCTCCGTCATCATCTGCACATAGTCCAGCGTGCTAGGGCGACGGGGGTGGCGGGCTAACTGGATGCGCTGGGCCGGAGAGAGACTGCTAAAAATCTCTTGCCGCAACTGGGCCGCCCGCTGCTCTAATTGTTGGATCTGTTGGGAAACATCCACCTCGTTTTCTTCGGCCAGTTCCCGAATTTGGGAAATTTGGGCCTCCAGTTCCACGAGGGGTTTTTCAAAGTCCAACAAAATCGGTTTGCGAGGGGCAGTAGACATAGGTTCAAGGGGGCGATCGTCAGTCGTAAACAGTTGAGGACACAGAGGAATGGCACAGCCAGCCCCAAATCTAGAGGGCAAGACAGGGCAATGGGCTAGAAGCATTTTACGCCGCCATGGTCCCCGCCTCATGCCCGGTTTACCCAACCTGGACCAGGAGCGAAAGGCAAGGGGCAGCGCTTGGGGATCCTGTCAATTGGTGGGCGATCGCGAGAAGCTCCCAATCCCGACACCCCCCAAACCCCTCACCCCTCGATCTCCAACGAGCGTCCCACTTCGGAAGAATCCCGGTCGGGGTTGTGCCCCCGTGGCTCCCCTCTTGGGACCAAAACCAGGGCAACCACGGGGGGTTTGCCCCTACACAATCGGTTAACTCGTCACAGTGGGATGGACCCGATCGCCAACCCCCGATCAACAAAACCCCGCTCTTACCAAGGCCCAAGGACAGGCAGCGGGGCTGTTGATGATTCAGCATGGGCAGACCGGGAGCACATCCCCTAGCCATCACTGACAAAAGTTAGCAAACTCCCAGGCCGCTACAGAGGCAGCAGCAGCGGGCGAAAACCATGGCGGAGGGAAGACTCACCAATTTGCTCCATCTTAGCCAAGGTAATTTGGTTGCGGCCCCAGGAAAAATTGGTGTACCACTTCTCAAACTCCAGTAGCATCGACTCCGCGAAGCACGCAAACAACTGACGGGCAGGCACATCCATCTGGACCGTTTGCATAATCTTCCAGTCAATATCGAGGGAATGCTCCACAATCCCGCCGTTGACCACGTAAATGCCAGGGCGTTGGACCTTCGTGGAGAGATTTTTGGGATATCCCCCATCAATCAAAATACAAGTTTCCTTGAGGGTGCTAGGCTCAATTTCCATGCCCTTGGGCATACTGGCCACCCAAATAATGACATCAGCCTGGGGTAGCGCTTCCGCCACATCCAGAATTTTGCCCCGACCCAGTTCCCCTTGAAGTTCCTCCAGCCGTTGCCGATTCCGGGCCACCAGCAGCAACTCAGACACATCAATCCGGGCATTGATCCAGCGGCACACCGCACTGCCAATGTCGCCCGTTGCCCCCACCACAGCCACCGTAGACCGACTCAGGTCAAGGTTGAGCTGCTGGGCACATCCTTCGAGCTGGCGGCACAATACATAGGCGGTGTGGGTATTGCCCGTGGTAAAGCGCTCAAAGTCCAGCTTGACGTTGCGCACCTGGGGCCGCTCGGACAGATTAAAATTCTCAAAAATAATGGAGGAAAAGCCACCAAGAGCCGTGATATCGAGGCCATTCTTTTGGGCGTGGGACATGGCGTTCAAGATCTTGCGGATGGCCGTCTTAGCGTAGCGGTTGGCCAACATTTCGGGCAAAAAGCACGACTCCACATACTTACCATGGATCACCTGACCCGTGGCACTGGTAACCGTAATATCATCCACAATCAGCGGGGGAGCACTACACCAAAACTCCAAACCCTGATCGGCATACTCCATGTAGCCAAATTCACGCGCTACAGAGCGAGCATGTTCTAGATTTGTCAGGTGACCGATGAGACCAAACATGATGTCCGTAAAAGAAATTTGAGGGGTAGCCCAGCACCCCCGAAACCAGGGACGCGGGAAAAAAACTAGAAGCAGGGAAGCTTCCCAAACACAGAGACTGGGCAAAGGGGTCAGACTTGACCGTGCCCAATCTCTGGGATAACTCTAGGAATGCGGTGGGCAGGGTTCAGCGTCTCAACGGTTATGCAACAGCCAAGCCATGCATGGACAGACGCAGGAGTTCCCGCTTGTTAAAGCCGATATTTTCCAGGGCGTCGCCGTACTGAATCATGAAGTCTTCCACTAGGGCTGACTTCTCCATTCCCAAGGCGTTGGCATCGTCAGCCACCTGGTTCAGCATTTTCCAAATCAGGGGAAGATTTTGGCGGTTTGCTTCTTCGAGTTCGGCTTTGGAGTCTTCAAAGTTGGCTTTGAGCCATTCCTCACCGAAGTTGAGGTGGGAATATTCATCTTCGACTACGCCTTCAGTGATCTTGCGGGCAAAGGCATCGGCGACGGGAATATAGATGTTGTAGGCCGCGATCGCAAAGCATTCAATGATTAGGGATTGGATGAGCAGACAGGTGACCAATTTGCCCTCAGCGGCTGCCTTTTGGAAGTTGCCATGGAGGTCAGCGAAAAACTCCCGAGCAAAGTCCATATCGGGGGTGACCTTTAGGTTCCGGCCACAGGCTTGGAAGCCTTTTTTGTGGCGGCTTTCCATTTTGGCTAGTCGGTTGAGATCTGCCTCGTGGTTTGGCAGAAGCTTCGTTAAGCTGAGGTAGTTTTCGTAAGCTTCTTGCTCACCTTCAATCACAATGGCATTGATGCGGCTGTAGGCATCTTTGTAGGTTGAGCTTTGGTAGTCCATTTCAAAGCTAGCCTCAGGCTGCTGCATAGGTTTACCCCTCTCCTTATAGATAGATACTTTTGTGAAACGACTTATGTGCAAAAGTGCAAGCGGGTGGCCACGGCTCTGGGCTGCAAGGTAGATTCGGCACGCAGGTCGGACGGAATCGTGACACGGTGGGATTCTGAAGGTGCCGGGGGGACAACTCTCAACCGTTGCGGGCAGAGAGCGCTACTGGCGGAGTCCGTTTAGAGTGGGCCGGGGTCCACTGGCACTAGGGTGAGAAACAGAGCATCGTCAACTGTTGAGATTAAGGGATATCCCTAGGGGGGGGTACTCCCTCAATGCAGGTTTAGCAGGTGCAATGCGGTGTTTCTAGCCACATCCTGAGAATAAAAATAGCCCGGATTTAAGATCCGAGGTCAGTCTTTACTCTACACTCTAGCGGCTTTTTTATAGTTTTGTAATGACGATATTCCAATCTTAGCCCATCCCTGGTATCGCCGCTGTCTTTTCTGAACGTTACGATCGCAATTCTGGACCTAAGTCCGTTTGGCTCTAGGCTCCAGCCCGTCTTAACAGGTTCTTAACCCTGGAATCTGGTGCCTTCAGGCCGGGGGAAGGGCTAGATTTCTTAATCTCTAGGGTTGGTTTTTTTTATGGGTCTGGGGCGGCTGGAAGTGGTGGGCGGCGGTGATGGCTTGGACCCAACCCTGGGCGAGGGAGGTGAGAATACGATCGCCCTTGTCCCGCGAGGCCGTTGTGGGATCCCCTAAAACACCGCTCTGGCTAAGGTCACGGGTGGCCCAGGCAAAGGGAAGGTTGCCCTCTAGGGACAAAATGCCGTCGGTGGGCAGACCTTGGGGATATTCGGCGATCGCCGCGTCTAGGTTGACCTGATCGGGCAAGAGGGCAAGCATCAAGCTGGTTTCGGCATCTCCGGCATGGATCCCCAGTTCTAGCTCCTTGGTGCTCAGCCACTGGCCTACCTGGTTGGGCACGCTCCAAACAAACCAAGGGAAAACCCAAAAGTCGCCATAGCGCAGATGGAGATCCCGCGCCACGATTTCCAAAACCTGGGGCTGGCCCCCATGGCCGTTGAGCAAGACCCAACGCCGGAACCCAGCCCGATAGAGGCTTTCCCCAACTTCCATGAGGGTATTGATGAGGGTCTCGGCGCTGAGGGTGAGGGTGCCGGGGAAGTGGAGGTGTTCGTTGGATTTGCCGTAGTAGAGGGGGGGGAGGGCGTAGGCGGGGAGGGCGGGATCCAGGTTTTCTAGGGCGCGACCGAGAACGCCAAGGGCGATCGTGGCATCAACGGCCAGGGGTAGATGGGGGCCATGTTGTTCGATCGCGCCGATCGGTTGGATGATCACCACCCGATCTTTGTCGGGCATATCCCGGATTTGGGTCCAAGACAGGTAGGCCAAGAAGCGGTGGGGGGGAAGGTAGCCATGGAGCATGGTTGGGCAGGCGGGGTTAGTAGCAGGTGAACAACGGGAAACGGGAAAGCACTATAGAATGAAGCCTAGGGAGGGTAATTCCTTAAAAGTTTTCAGTTTTAAAATCGTCTGATAATCTTCATATGTCAGTTTTAGCTACGATCGGTGTCCTCGCGCTCTTAATTACCGTCCATGAACTGGGCCACTTCCTCGCAGCACGGCTCCAGGGGATCTATGCCAACCGCTTCTCCATTGGCTTTGGTCCGGTGGTTTTAAAGTACCAAGGCAAGCAAACAGAGTATGCGATTCGGGCCTTTCCCCTGGGGGGATTTGTGGGGTTTCCGGACGATGATCCCGACAGTGGCATTGCCCCGGATGATCCCAACCTGCTGCGCAACCGTCCCGTGGCCGATCGGGCGATCGTCATCAGTGCCGGGGTCATTGCCAACTTGGTCTTTGCCTATCTGGTGCTGGTGTCTCAGTTTGGGTTTGTCGGCGTGCCCAATGGCTTTAACTATCAGCCCGGTGTAGTCATTCCCCAGGTGGTCGGCGACAATTCCGCTGCCGCTGTAGCCGGGATCCAGGCGGGCGATATTATCTTGCGGGCTGATGATCTCGTCTTTGGTGGGGTCGATGGGGGCGTGCAGGCCCTTGTCGATAAGATTAGCCAAGCCCCAGAGGAGACGATCGAACTAGAAGTGCAGCGGGGCAAACAAACGCTATTGCTGACGGTGACCCCCGATCGCACCAGCGACGGTCAAGGTCGGATTGGGGTCCAACTCGCCCCCAACGGCAAGCTCACCTATCGCCGTCCCCAGGGACTGGCCGAAATTTTCGCCCTCGCCTCAACCCAGTTCCAGGATATGCTCTTCCGCATTATCCAAGGCTTCCAAATGCTGATTACCAACTTCCAGGAAATGGCCTCCCAGGTGGCGAGTCCGGTCAAAATTGTGGAGTGGGGAGCCAATATCGCCGAAGCCGATTCGGGTAATCTCTTTTTCTTTGCGGCCTTTGTCAGCATTAACCTGGCGGTGGTCAATATTCTGCCCCTTCCGGCCTTGGATGGTGGTCAGTTGGTGTTTTTGCTGATCGAAGGGCTACGGGGTCGCCCCTTGCCGACCCAGGTCCAAGAGGGGGTCATGCAGACTGGATTTTTGCTGTTGGTGGGATTAGGGCTGTTCTTGATTGTGCGCGACACGGCCCAGTTACCGGCGCTTCAGCAGTTGTTTCAGTAGGTTCTGTCCAAGCCTATGTCTACGATGGTCAGCAGCCGCAGGCTCGGTCCCAAAAAGCAGCGTGCCCTAGAGCTGTTGACCCGCCTCCAGCGGCTTTACCCCGATGCCACCTGTTCCCTCACCTACGAAACCCCGGTGCAGCTCTTGGTGGCGACCATTCTCTCGGCCCAATGCACCGACGATCGGGTCAATTTGGTCACCCCAGGGCTGTTCCAGCGCTTTCCCGATGCAGCGGCCTTGGCGGGGGCCGATCGGGACGAACTGGAAGCCCTGATTAAGTCCACGGGGTTCTACCGCAACAAGGCCAAGCATATCCAGGGAGCCTGCCACAAAATTATGGTGGATTTCGGCGGAGTGGTCCCCCAGCGCATGGACGAGCTGCTAACGCTGCCGGGGGTGGCCCGCAAGACGGCCAATGTGGTTTTGGCCCATGCCTTTGGCTTAAATATGGGCGTAACGGTGGATACCCATGTTAAGCGCCTGAGTGGGCGGCTAGGTCTGACGAAGCAAACGGATCCCGTGAAGGTGGAGCGGGACTTAATGAAGCTGTTGCCCCAGCCGGACTGGGAAAATTGGTCGATTCGGTTGATTTACCACGGTCGTGCCGTTTGTATGGCCCGGAAACCCGCCTGCGATCGCTGCCAGCTTGCCGATCTCTGCCCCCAAGCGGGGGTGGACCGATCGCCCCAATCTGCCAAGACTGCCCGTCTAGATCCTTAAAAGAATCGCCCTGTAGAGCGGGTTTGGCGGGGGGTCGGGCTAGGGTGAGAAAATATTAGCCCCGCAGCCGCGATCGTGTGCTGAACTCTTTGCCGAGACTTTGCCGAGACTTTGCCGAAATTCAGAGGCCGGGATACAGGGTACAGCGGGGCTAATGGAACAGTTCTGTTGTGGTGGAGAAAACTCCATGTGTCTTGCGGTTCCTGGTCAATTGGTCAGCCTCCAACCCCATGACGACCCCCTGCAAGTCAAGGGAAAAGTCAGTTTTGGCGGCGTGCTGCGGGAGGTCAGCCTTGCCTATGTGCCAGAGGCACAGGTGGGAGACTATCTAGTGGTGCATGTGGGATTTGCCTTGAGCGTTCTGAGTCAGGAAGATGCCCAGCAAACCCTGGAGGAAATTGCCCAATTAGAGCCAGTTTCCCCCTAAAAACTATGAAATTTGTCGATGAATTTCGGGATGGGGACAAAACCCAGGCGATCGCCCACGCCCTCGATCGCCTGGTCACCCGCCCCTGGACGATTATGGAAATTTGCGGCGGCCAAACCCATGCCATTGTCAAATATGGCCTAGATACGCTGCTGCCCCCCGGCCTAACCCTAATCCATGGCCCCGGCTGCCCGGTCTGTGTGACCCCCAGCGCCTTGATCGATCAGGCGATCGCCCTGGCCCAGAATCCCAACATCATCCTTTGTTCCTTTGGCGATATGCTGCGGGTGCCCGGTTCGGGCGTTGAGCGACCCCTAGCTCTCGATACTGTCAACATAAACGCACCGCCACCGCTACCCCTGGATCTCCTCAGTGCCAAAGCCGCCGGGGGGGATGTGCGCATGGTTTACTCGCCCTTGGATGCCCTCAAGTTGGCCCAGGACAACCCCGATCGCCAAGTCGTCTTTTTTGCCGTCGGCTTTGAAACCACCGCCCCCACCACCGCCCTCGCCGTCCACCAAGCCAAAAGCCTCGGTTTAGCCAATTTTTCGCTGCTCTCTTCCCATGTTTTAGTGCCTCCAGCCATGGAAGCCCTCCTCTCCTCGCCCCAGTGCCAAGTTCAAGGCTTCTTAGCCGCCGGTCATGTCTGTACCGTCATGGGCTATGGCCAATATCCGCCGATCGCCCAGCGCTACGGAGTGCCGATCGTAGTGACGGGGTTTGAGCCGCTGGACGTGATGCAAGGTATTTACAAATGTGTGCAGCAGTTGGAAGCAGGACAGGCCACCGTCGAGAACCAATATGGCCGATCGGTGCGGCCTGAGGGCAATCCCGCAGCCCAGGCCATGCTAAACCAGGTTTTTGAAATCATTCCGCGCCAGTGGCGGGGCTTGGGGGAAATTCCCGCCAGTGGCCTAGGCTTGCGATCGGCCTACCAAGCCTTTGACGCAAGCCACAAGTTTCGATCGCAGCTTCCCGCCGCCGATCCCGCCCCCCGGCCCAGCCCCTGCATCAGCGGCCAAATTCTCCAAGGTCTCCAAAAGCCCCCCCAATGTCCGGCCTTTGGCACCGCCTGCACTCCAGAAACCCCCCTTGGTGCCCCCATGGTTTCCTCCGAGGGAGCCTGTGCCGCCTATTTCCGCTATCGCCAGTCCCACCAGGACCAACCCAAGGCCCATCTCATCAAAAACTAGGGCTAAGGCAACCGGCAAGCCGTAGAAACAACAGGATTGGGACAGCAGCCCTTGAAGCACGTTGTACAAGACATTTCTAGTGTAGAATCGGTCAGAAGCCTAGGGGCCAACCCCAATGAGGCATTCTGTTAGGGAGACAGGGAATCAGGTATCTCTGCGGGGCTGGGAATGGGGCGTGTGTTCACCCGGATTTCCATCCCCCCACGTGACATAGGTATGAAATTAATGAAGCTACACTTCACAGGCGCAACGGACAAGGGCCTGATTCGCTCCAGTAACCAAGACTCTTTTTTTGTCGATCCAGAGGGTCGTTTTTTTATTGTGGCGGATGGGATGGGGGGCCATGCAGGGGGCCAAGAGGCTAGTTCTCTGGCCACAAAGGTGATTCAGCAGCACCTGCTTGATCATTGGGACAGTGAGCAAACCTCCCCGGACTTATTGCGTAAGGCGATCGTCCGCGCCAATGAAGCCATCTTGCAGGACCAAATCCTCCACCCGGAGCGGTCCGACATGGGAACGACCGTTGTGGTGGTCCTATTCCGGCCCCTGCCCCAAACCCAAGATTCCCTGCCCCAGCCCTGGTGCGCCCATGTCGGGGACTCCCGCCTCTACCAACTGCGGGGGGCCAAGCTCAGCCAAGTCACCGAGGATCACACCTGGGTGAACCGGGCCATGAAGCTGGGCAATATTACGCCGGAGCAAATGCGGGTCCATCCGTGGCGACATGTGCTGTCCCAATGTTTGGGGCGGCCTGATTTGCTCCAGATTGATGTGCAGCAGTTGGAGATGATTCCGGGCGATCGCCTCCTGCTCTGTAGCGATGGCCTGACGGAAGAACTGGCCGATGATCAAATTGCCAGCTACCTCAAGCAGATTCGGGCCTGTGGCATGGCCACGGAAGCCTTAATTAATGCAGCCAAGGATCGAGGAGGGCGCGACAATATCACGGTCGTGGTGATTATGGCGGATATGCATGAAGAGTAAGGCAGCGTCTGAAGTCCCCAACCTTGACGCTAATCTCTACGATCGCATTCAAACCTTTTACGACACCTCCTCCGGCCTGTGGGAAGCCACCTGGGGCGAGCACATGCACCATGGTTTCTACGGCCCAGACGGTCGGGCCAAGGTCGATCGTCGCCAAGCCCAAATTGACTTAATCGAGGAATTATTAACCTTTGCCCAGGTGTTTAGGGCTGGGGATCCCGCGCCGGAAACCGTGCTGGATCTCGGCTGTGGCATTGGGGGCAGCACCTGTTATTTGCTGGCCAAGGGTGCAGGTCGGGGGGTGGGGGTCACCTTAAGTCCGGTCCAGGCCGATCGTGCCCAGGTCCGGGCGCAGCAGTTGGGCTTTGGCGATCGGGCGCAGTTTCAGGTGGCCAATGCCCTGGACTTGCCCTTTGCCGATGGGAGTTTCGATCTAGTTTGGTCCCTGGAAAGCGGCGAACATTTGCCCGACAAAAGCCAGTTTCTTCGGGAAGCGTGTCGGGTGCTGAAACCGGGGGGCAAGCTAATCGTGGCGACCTGGTGCCACCGCCCAACCGAGATCCAACCCCTGCAACCCTGGGAAGAAGCCCTGCTTCAGGGCATTTATCAGCTTTATCATTTACCAGGGGTCTGTTCCCTGCCGGATTATCGAGCAATCGCCCGATCGCTACCCCTCATAGACCTCAGAAGTGCCGATTGGTCCACCGCTGTGGCCCCCTTTTGGGATCAAGTCATTGCCTCCGCCTTGGATCCGACGATCGCCCTCGGCATCCTCCAAGCAGGCTGGCCCACCCTCCAAGGAGCCTTTGCCCTTGGCTTAATGCAGCAGGGCTATGCCTGGGGACTCGTTCGCTATGGGGTGTTCACAGGCACCAAGGCCCCTGACTAACCCATGCTGATCATGCATCATGGAGGCGGTTCTTTCGGAATCGGGTCTATATACTGGGGAGCGATTTCGTTACAGTTCATGAAGTTGAATCCTTCCATCCCCCAAATCCATGTCTTGGCCCCCGCCTGAGTGGCGACCTTCCCTTGCCCCCACCCTCTGGCTCCATAACCACCTGGAAACCCTGCGCCAGTCCCTAGCATGGCAACTGCGCTCCTGGTTCCAAACCAAAGAAATGGCCGTGCTGGAGTCCTGTTTGATTGGGTTAGTCTCTGGACTAACGGCGGTGCTGATTAAACAGGGGGCCAACGGCATTAGTACCTGGCGTGCCCACCAGGCAGAACAAAACTTACTCTGGCTGCCGATCATCGGCCTAGTCGGCGGCTGGTGTGCGGGCTGGCTTACCTCCCTCGCCCCAGAAACCAAGGGCAGCGGCATTCCCCAGGTCAAAGCAGCCCTAGCGCGAGTCCCTGTCGCCTTGAACCTGCGGGTGGCGATCGTCAAGCTAGCCAGTACGATGCTGGTCCTGGGATCGGGGATTGTCCTCGGTCGCCAAGGGCCAACGGTCCAAGTCGGCGCAGCCCTCGCCGCCCAACTGAGCCAATGGGTGCCCACCTCCCCCGACTATCGCCGTCAGATGATCGCAGCGGGGGCGGCAGCAGGATTAGCGGCGGGGTTCAATGCCCCCATTGCCGGGGTGCTGTTTGTGGTGGAAGAGTTACTGCAAGATGTGTCGGGATTGACCCTAGGAACGGCCATTTTGGCCTCCTTTATCGGCGCGGTGGTCTCCCGTCTCCTCGGCGGGCAGGGGCTGCAATTTTTCTCAACTTTACCCAGCGAAGTGGTCAATCTCACCATCCAAGAACTGCCGCTGCTGCTGGTCTTGGGGGTGTTGGCGGGGGTCTTGGGCGGACTGTTTAGCCGGGGGGTCTTGGCCAGCCGCCTTTTGTATCAGCGCTTTTTGCCCTGGAGTTTGCCGGGACGAGTGGCGATCGCGGGGCTGCTCTCCGGCTGTGTGGCCTTACTGTTGCCGGAGGTGCTGCGGGACAACGTCGGGTTGCGGGATTGGCTAGTGGAAGGGGGCGCAACCTGGCAGATGACGGCCCTCGCCTTTGTGTCGCGCTTTGGCTTGGTGCTGATCGCCACGGGATCCGGCGCATCGGGGGGGCTGTTTGCTCCGGCTCTGGTCCTGGGCGCATCCCTCGGCTACTTTGTCGCCATCGAGGCCGATGTCCTCCTGGCCCTCTTACCAATGGGCTGGGGCGCTAGCGTCAGTTCCCCCGCAACCTATGTGTTAACGGGGATGGGGGCCTTTTTTAGTGCAGTGACCAAGGGGCCGATTACCGCGATCGTCATCGTCTTTGAAATGAGCAGTAACTTTAACCTGGTGCTGCCCTTGATGATTGGCTCGGTTACCGCCTATGGCATTGCCGATTTGATTTCCCCCGGCTCCATCTACGATCGGCTGCTGGAGAGCAGTGGCCTCATGATTAAAAAAACAGGCGATCGATCGATCGCGCAACGGTCCGACTGGGACAGCCTCCAGGCCAGCGACGTGATGCAGCGCCAAGTCGAGACCCTGGACTATGGGGTCACCCTAGGAGCAGCCCAGCGCATTTTTGCCGCCTCCAACCACCGGGGCTTTCCCGTCTTAGCCGACAGCCAACTGGTGGGCATCCTGACCCAATCCGATGTCGCCCACGCCAAACACTACGACAGCCTGACCCCGATCGGCACCTTGATGACCCCCCATCCCGTCACCGTTCAGCCCAACGACACCCTCGCCCACGTCCTCTATCTCCTCAACCAGCACCAAATCAGCCGCCTACCCGTCACCGATGGCCGCAAGCTAGTCGGCATCATCACCCGCGCCGACATTATCCGCGCTGAGGTTAAGCAACTCACGGGCAACCACTGCACCCTGGCCGCCCAAACACAACCCTCCTATGTGGTCTACCAAACCCGTGCGCCCGCTGTGGGACGGGGCCGTCTCCTGGTCCCCTTAGCCAATCCCGCCACCGCTCCCACCTTGCTGAAACTGGCCGCTAGCTTGGCCCGCGATCGCCACTACGAACTGGAATGCCTCAGTATCATCACCGTCCCCCCCGGTCGGCCCCCGGCTGAAACCCCTGTGGAAGTCGGCCCCAGTCAAGCGCTGCTGCACCAAGCGATCGAACTGGGCAAAACCTGGAACTTACCGGTCCATACCCAGGCACGGGTGACCCATGATGTGGCCCAAGCCATTTTGGATACGGTGCGGGAGCGCAATATTGACCTCACCTTAATGGGCTGGAAAGGCCGCAGTCGCAGCAGCGATCGCGTTTTTGGCAACGCCATGGATACCCTGATTCGCCATGCTCCCTGTGAGCTGGTTTTGGTCAAGCTGGGGCAACGGACCACCCCGGCCTCCGGCCATGGTTCCACCTTTGTCGCCCCTGCCCTTTCCCAGGTCCCCTTCGATCGTTGGCTCATTCCCCTCGGCGGCGGCCCCAACGCCCAACAAGCCCTGGCCATGCTCTCCTCCCTCATTTCCCTCAGCCCAGACCCCGAAATCGTTCTCTGCCAAGTCCACAAGCCCCACCAGCCCTTCGATCGCGGCATCTTAATCCAAGGACAACAGCTTTTGAAGCGCCACGGAGTCACCTGTCCCGTCGCCACAGTGGCGGCAGAAGATCCAGTCGTCAGCGAGGCCATTCTCAAAGTGGCTCAAACCGATCGCTGCGATGTCATTGTCCTAGGGGCAACCCGTGAGGGACTGTTGCAACAAACCCTGGGAGACAATATCCCGGAGGAAATCGCCCGCCAAAGCCCCCACACCGTCCTCGTCGTCCGCACCCGCCCCGCCCCTGACTAGGGAGACTTCATGAGGGGTGCAAAAGGTGCTGAAGACGTTGGAAAAAGCCCTGAACATCGGTATGAATTTCGTCAGGCTGCATGTGTACAGCAATGGTTTCCCGTGTGAGGATCAGCAGCGGCGAGGTAACTCCAGCAGCGTTCTGGGAATCGGGGTTCCGAGAATCGGGGTTCTGAGAATTGACATTTTGGGAATCGGCGTTCTGGGCCTTCGTAACCTGTGGCTCAGCGTGGGAGTCAAGAGCGTCTAAATTGCTCGGTTGGATGGCATGATACTGGGCTTTGAGGCGCTGAAATAAGGAGTCTGGCTGCTCAAATAAAAGGCGTTTGCCATTGACAACCTGGAAAATATTGGCCTTGACGGTCTGCCAAGACTGACCCGGAGGCAGGGTGAGATTCTCCCCTTGGAAAAAGTCATCAATGACCTGAAGCAGCAGGGCTGTTGTGTCTGCTGGGGCCGCGAGTCTGGGTTCTTGGGCTACAATAGCCCGCTTCCAGGCAGCGGGTACCAACAGGTAGTTTTCAATATTTTTACGTCGCCATTCATAGAGAACGGGGTTATCGGCTCTAGGATTCAGTGCAACTTCATCCTCGTCATAATCCACCAGCATTAAACGCTTAGCGGTGGGAATCACTTGACGAATGCCTTTGAAGTGCCGATCGCTCTCTTCTAACATCTTCTTTTTAGAGCCACCCTGCATTACCCGAAAACAGACCCGATCGCAAATCCCGGCTTGACCGAGCGCGATCGACCAAGCCCGCAAGAGCCGCTCATCGGTTTCCCCTTCCACATACACCAAAAGCGGAGTCGATAACGCCTCTAACTTGGTGACCTCTAAGTTAGAAATCTCAGTCATCGCTGTTAGAATTTCCGGAGTCGATCGAACTCGTTTGGGCGCTTGGTCAAGAAGGGAAATAATCTGACTCACGTCCACGCCTAGGATTAATTCCTCTGCATGGGTTGCAATGATGAATTGTGTGGATTGCGCAGATTGTGTGGATGATTTGGATTGTGCAGATTCTAGGGATCCTGTCGATTGGGCAGGGTCCGGAGGTTGTTGAGGGTGTATTGGCTGCGGTTGGAGGGGTGAAGGGGTCAGGGTTTGAGTCCGAAAATAGTCCAGGATCGATCGCTGGAGGTTGCCGTGGAGATGGGCATCGGGTTCATCCAGAAGAATGGTGGTGGGTTGGTAACCATAATAAAAAGCTAAGAGCGTCAGTGCCTGGTGAAAACCGCTACCGCCAGCAATAATGTCGTAGGCTTTGCCATCCTGTTGATATTCACAGGTAATTTGGGTATCTACTCCAACTTCATACTGGGGCGGTTGGAGCGCAACCCCAAACCATTCTTGGATTTTTTGGTGGATTTCGGCCCAGTGATCCGGGTTCTGTTGCCAAACACGCCACAGAAGATTCCGTAGCACACTCCCAGGCTGTGCCTTGCCCACTTGCTTACGCAGGGGTCCCTCATCGCGCCACTCCTCTAGGGGTTCTAGGCCAGAAAAAGGAGGCACATAGACTAATTGGGGAAAACATGGGGAAAAATCTGGTAATTGCCCCTCTAAGGCTCTAAAAGCTTCCCAACCCTCCGCTGGAATTGCATAAAGCGTTTGGGGTGAATTGTAGCGCAGCCGGACTCCAAAGGTTTGCGGTTGGGATTGGGGCGGTGGGGTCAGCCACGTCACTTCGATTTCAATCAGAATAAATTCCTGCTTTTTAGCGCCATTCACTTTGGGATAGCGGCGATCGGTTCTTTCCCGCCACAGCAGGTTAAATTCAGGCACGGGAAGAGCTGTAAAATTGGGCAGAACAATCTGTTTTCCGGACTTGCTACGTCGTTTAACACGCCGAAATTCATCCAAACAAAACTGCCAAATTGCCAGCGCTTGTAAAACGGTGCTTTTACCATTATTGTTGCGCCCTACCAGCAGATCAAAAGGGGTGAAGTGATAGGTTTGTTCACGGATACTCTTGAAGTTTCTGAGGGTAAGGCTAGTAATCATAGGATGGACCCTAGAGAGGAGCAGGAGGGTGGTGGAGCGGCTCGATCGCGGCCTCAATTTGGGCGAGGGCGACGAGGGGGGCGGTGACGGCGCGGAGGATGCGGGGGCCAAGGGAAACGGGGGTGAAACCGATGGCGATCGCCGCTTTAATTTCAGCCACAGTCCAACCGCCTTCCGGGCCGATCGCGAGGGTCACCAGGGGCCGATCGTGGCGATCGATCCCAGGGGCTAAATCCTGCTGGCGCGAGAAATCTTGTTGGAGACAGGAGAAAAGGGAGGGCGTGGGGGGCCGATCGGCCCAGTGCGGCGAGAGATCAGCCAAGCTGCGGGCAACGCAGAGGTAGCGATAGGGGGAGGGGGGCAAAGTGGTGAGGGCTGTGGCCCAGGCTTGGGGAGCCGCAATTTGGGGGATTTCGCGCCGTTCGCACTGTTCGGCGGCCTCCTGGGCGATGCGCTGCCAGCGATCGTGTTTCGTCTCCGGTTTAGCCTTGCCGCTTTTCTCCTTCAGTTTAGGCACGGTGCGATCGCTAAACACGGGCACAATATAGCTCACCCCCAGTTCCGTCGCCTGCCGGATCACCTCATCAAACCCCGTTTTGGGCAAAGCCGCGATTAAGGTAATCTCAACTGGCTCCGGCGGCAGTTCGGGTAAAAGCTGGTTCAAACTGAGGCGATCGCCGTCGGGCAACACCTGCGCCAACCAACGCTCTCCGGTGGCAAGCTGCACGACGATTTCCGAACCGGGCCTCAGACGCAGAACTTTGGTGAGGTAGTGGTGTTGGTCCCGATCGAGGGCTGCGACAAAAAGCGCCGAGGTGCCAGAGGGGGGCAGGCCAGCGGGAAGGCTGAGTTGGCTGCGATCGAGAAAAATACGGTTCATCGGTCAGGCAGGGGCAGGTGAGGATCGGGCGCATTCAGGGGCAAATTCATTAAATCAGGGTTGGGGGTAAACGGATTCGATCGGGGCCAACCCCTAGCCCCATGGCATCCGCTACCGATGGCATCCCCGGATTAACATCCTCTCATTCAGCAAGACCCCGTTTTCACACGCCCATGACTGCCACCGACGAAACTTCTACCGCCGAGACCCCCATCGACGAGACCCCCATCGACAAGGCTCCCAGCGATGAGGCTCCCAGCGACGAAACTTCCACCTACGATCGGATCTACGCCATCGTTCGCCAAATTCCCCCCGGTCAAGTCGCCAGCTACGGTCAGGTCGCCACCTTAGCGGGTTTACCGGGACGGGCGCGGCTGGTGGGCTACGCTCTCTTTCGGGTGACCCTGCCCAGTGCTGATATTCCCTGGCATCGGGTCATTAACGCCAAAGGAGAAGTCTCCCACTCCCCCCAGCGGCAGGGCACCGACTATATTCAAGCCCAGATGTTAGCCGACGAGGGCATTGAGTTTAACCCCAAGGGACGAATTAGTTGGCAGCGCTACGGCTGGAAACCGGAGCAAAGGCTGGGCGAGTGAGCATTCCGGTCAGCATTCAGTTGCCCCTTGACGATCGACCCTGGACGATCGGCTATAGTGGGGAGCTAGTTTTACCCCAAGCTTATGGCCTTCTCGATCGCGCCCCACCCCGACGATAGCCGCCTTAGCGCCTACGACTACACCCTGCCCCCCGATCGCATTGCCCAAAACCCCGTTGTCCCCCGCGATCACTCCCGCCTCCTGGTCCTCACCTCCCCCCAAGACCACAGCGACAGCCACTTTTATAATCTTCCCCAGTGGCTCCAACCCGGTGACCTGCTGGTGCTCAACAACACCCGTGTCCTGCCCGCCCGTCTTCTAGGCCACAAAGTAACGCCGCCCGCCGGTACCGAGTCCCTGACCCTAGAAGCAGCCTGTCAACTACCCCCCGGAGCCGCGATCGAGGTCTTCCTATTAGAAGAAGTCGAAAACCAGCGTTGGCTGACCCTGGTCAAACCCGGTCGCCGGATCCCCCCCGGCAGTTTTATCCTGTTTCGTAGCGGAGCCAAGGGGGGAACCCTCAAGGCAGACCCAGACCTTACCGAAGACCCAAACCCGACTGAAACCCCAGATCCTGCCGAAATCCTTCTGCTCGCCCAAGTCCTGTCAACGGATGCCGCCACCGGGGGCCGCATTGTGCAATTTTTCCCTCCCGCCGATCGCAGCCTCTGGGACTGCTTCCATACCCTCGGCCAAGTGCCCTTACCGCCCTATATCACCGACAGCAGCGCCGATCCCGAACAGTACCAAACCGTCTACAGCAGCCAGCCCGGAGCCGTTGCCGCCCCCACCGCCGGTCTGCACTTTACGCCGGAACTTCTCGCCCGACTCCAAGCCCAGGGCATTGAGCAAACCACCATCACCCTCCATGTCGGCGTAGGTACCTTTCGGCCCGTAGAAGTCGAGGAAATCACCCGCCATGAAATGCATGGGGAATGGGTCGAAGTCTCGGCGGAAACCGTCGCCAAAATTGAAGCAACCCAACAGCGGGGAGGGCGAATCATCGCCGTAGGCACCACCGTAACCCGTGCCCTCGAAGGGGCCGCCCAGGCCACCATTCCCCAGTTCGGCAAACTTCAGCCCTACCAAGGCAAGGTGCATTTATTCATTTATCCCGGTTATTCCTGGCAGGTCATTGCAGGATTGATTACCAATTTCCACTTGCCCCGATCGAGCCTGATGATGCTCGTCAGCGCCCTCATTGGTCGGCCTCGCCTCTTGGCCCTCTATGAGCACGCCATTGCCGAGTCCTACCGCTTTTATTCCTTCGGGGATGCCATGCTAATTCTGCCGGAAGCCCGTCCCAACTCCCCCTAGCGTTTTTGGTGTCCATTTCTGGTGTCCAGCCATGCACGTTGCCCAACCCACGGCCCAGGGCTTGATCGTCCGCTTCTATCCCCTCAAAATCTGGTTCCTTTGTCTATTCTTAGCGGCCCTGGGCCTGGGCACCATGGTGGGACTGGGGCGGGTGACCACCCTCTCCTGCGATCGGATTACACCCTGGGTGGGCACCTGTATGGTGGAGTCCTTGGGGCTGGAAGGCGATCGTAGCCAAATTTTGCCCCTCATCGATGTCCAAGGGGCACGGCTCAATGCCACCGCCTCGATCGTCCTTGACACCACCAAAGGCACCATTCCCCTCACCGCCCCCCTCGGCAGCAACCCCAACCTCAGCCGCGCCCTCGTGGTGACGCAAATCAACCAATTTCTCGCCAATCCCGTCGCCATTCGCCTCACCTTCCAAGACGATGGACGACCCTTCGCCTACCCCTGCGGCCTTATCTTTTTGCTGGGCAGTGGGATTATGTTGGTCATGTTTGGCCCGATCGTCTCCTACGAAGTCGATCGCAGCCGCGATCGCTTCACCCTCACCCGCCAATCCCTGCTCAGTACCCACATCCAACGCTACCCCCTCCAGGGCATCTACCAACTCCAACTAGAGTCAGACTTCACCCAGCCCAGCGGCCCCAGTTGCCGCCTCTACCTCATCCTCCACTCCGGCCAGCGCATTTCCCTCACCCACCCCTCCTTTCTCAGCTACCAGGATGCCACCTGGGCCATTCAGCAACTCACCCCCCAGTTTTAGCCCCAACTCTTTATTAACCCCAACCCTTTTTAGCCCCAACCCCTTGGGCACCCCACCTTCTGGCTGTGGCAGCTATGGCCAACCCAACCCACAACCCGATTTTTACGGCTCTTGCCCACGAATTGGGAGAGCTAGCACTGTACCAAGCGCTGTACCATATGATCAGCGATCGGGAGTTAACTTTAAGTATTGTTACCTCTGCGTGATATGATGGCCACTGGCCTAGGACATTAAAACTTTTGGAAATCCGAAGGGGTTGTGAGTTGGAATTTACCCGATCTTGCAGCCAAAGCGTCCGCACATAGGCCACTGGCGTTGACTGGTGTTTCGGAGTTTGTGAGCTTGGCCGACCCTGAGGTGACCCCTTCCCTAGACAAGCCAGAACCTAGCCCTGAAGCAGACCCTCTGGTCTCCCCCAAGGACTCCCAAGAGGCTGATTCTGTCGCTAGTTCTGAGGATGCCATGGCGGACTACTACGCCCTGCAACAGGAGCTGTTTCTGACCACCTTAGCCATCACAGCTATCGTCTTAGTCAGCACCTGGTGGTTCTATGGCCAATACACGGCCTTGAGCTACCTCCTGGGCGCTTGTACAGGTTTGGTTTATCTCCGGCTGTTAGCTCGCAACGTTGGACGACTCAGCGATGCTGGCCAGTCCACAGGCGGACAAACCCGGCTTGCCTTGATTGCAGGTCTGGTTATCGTCGCAACGCGCTGGGATCAGCTTGAGTTTCTGCCCGTCTTTCTAGGATTTCTCACCTACAAGGCAGCGCTCATTGTTTACACCCTCCGCATCACCCTCGTACCCTGACAGATTTCTTAGAAAACTGGGGTAAAGGTTGCTACAAGATTGCAATTGCGATCGCCCTAATGCAGATCCTGAACGCTTTGTTTTCAACAAGCCTGATGGCGATGGAGTAACCCTTTCATGACCATCCCAACGCTCTTTAACACTAATCTTATTCTGCCCCTCGCCGAGCTAGAAGTGGGGGAACACTTCTACTGGGAGATTGGCAGTTTGCGCCTCCACGGCCAAGTGCTTCTAACCTCTTGGTTTGTGATTGTAGCGCTGCTGCTCCTTTCAGTACTAGCTGGCCGGAACCTTCAGCGGGTTCCCAGTGGGCTACAGAACATGATGGAGTATGTTCTGGACTTTATTCGGGATCTCACGAAGACCCAAATTGGTGAAAAAGAGTATCGTGCTTGGGTACCGTTTGTTGGTACCTTATTTTTGTTTATCTTTTTCTCAAATTGGTCTGGTGCCCTGATTCCCTGGAAGCTAATTGAGCTACCGGAAGGGGAATTAGCCGCTCCTACGAGTGATATCAATACCACAGTTGCCCTTGCGCTGCTAACTTCTCTGGCTTATTTTTATGCAGGTTTTAGCCGTAAAGGACTGGGTTATTTTAGCAACTACATTCATCCAACCCCGATCATGTTGCCCTTCAAGATTTTGGAGGACTTCACGAAGCCCCTATCTCTGAGCTTCCGTCTTTTCGGGAACATTTTGGCCGATGAGTTGGTAGTTGCGGTACTCGTACTGCTGGTCCCCCTCTTTGTTCCGCTTCCGGCAATGGTCCTGGGGCTGTTTACCAGTGCGATCCAAGCCTTGATCTTCGCAACCCTAGCCGCGTCCTACATTGGAGAGGCTATGGAAGAGCATGGCGAAGAAGGACACCATGAATAACCGATTTTAAGTGGTTTTTCTGGGTACTCTTGCTGGTACTCTAGGGTTAGCAGCCTAAGCTGCAACTTGGGGCTAATTAATGGCTCATCACTGTTTTCCCATTCTTTTTTCGTTCTAAATAACCTAAGGAAGGCGATCATGGATCCGATTATTTCTGCTGCTTCTGTTATTGCTGCTGCCCTTGCTGTTGGTCTGGCTGCCATTGGCCCTGGTATTGGTCAAGGTAATGCGGCAGGTCAAGCCGTGGAAGGGATTGCTCGTCAGCCCGAAGCAGAAGGCAAAATTCGCGGTACCCTGCTGCTGAGCTTGGCCTTCATGGAAGCGCTGACCATTTACGGTTTGGTGGTCGCACTGGTTCTTCTGTTTGCGAATCCTTTTGCTTAATTAGCCTTTAACGTAGCCCGTTAACAGTGCAGCTTGTGGCTACCAGCCGGTGGGGTTGGGGTTGTGGCGGATTAAGGCTCTGGATCTCTCTAAGTCCCCTGGGCTTGATCTTGGAGTTTCTCTCTGCCACAACCTCACGATTAAACCGGTGGTAGCTAAACCGATGCCTGTACCCCGATCGCGCAAAAGGCTCCTAGTCACTGACCCGATTTTCAACCCGTTAAAAACATGATTTTGCAAACAGCATTCTTGCTAGCCGCCGAGGCGGCTGCCGAAGTTGCTGAAGGGCCAGAGGGTGGATTGTTTGACCTGAACGCAACTCTGCCACTGATTGCGATTCAAACCGTTGTGCTTGTTGCCCTCCTGAATAAGGTTTTCTATGAGCCGTTCAGTAAGGTCATTGACGATCGCAACGATTACATCCGCACCACTCGTCTTTCCGCCCAAGAGCAACTAGCCCACGCGAAGCAACTGGCTCACCAGTACGATCAAGAACTGGCCAGCACCCGCAAGCAATCCCAGACCATTCTGATGGAAGCCCAGGCAGAAGCTCAAAAGATTGCAGCCGAGCAGATGGCAGCCGCTCAGCGGGAAGCCCAACAGCAGCGGGAAAGTGCCCAATCTGAGATTGAAGCGCAAAAAAGTGCTGCCTTGCAATCCTTGGAAAAGGAAGTTGATGGTCTGAGCCGTCAGATTCTAGAAAAGTTGATTGGGGCTTGCTAGGGTCGCCACCCTGTGGAGTACGGGTGGAATTCCACGGGAGACCACTCGGCTATCTGTCCACTCGGTGTATAGGTGTCATTGACAGGTTTTGGATCAAAAATCATGGATATTTTGGGATTGCTGGCCACCGCAGCAGAGGTTGAGGAACGGGGCTTTGGTCTCAACTTCGATATTTTAGAAACTAACCTCATTAACTTGGCCATTATTGTGGCTTTGCTGATTTATGGGGGACGCAACTTCCTCGGCAATATTTTGTCGGAACGTAAGTCTGCCATTGAAGCAGAGTTGGCGGAAGTTGAACAGAAAAACAAAGACGCACAGGCTGCTCTGGCTGTTCAGCAAGACAAGCTAGCCCAAGCCAAGGCTGAGGCCGATCGCATGATTGCCACCGCCCACGCCAATGCGAAGGTTGCCCGTGAGGCTATTCTGGCCCAGGCAGCCCAAGATGTGGAGCGGATGAAAGCCTCTGCGGCCCAGGATCTTAACGCGGAGCAGGAGCGGGCGATTGCCCAACTGCGTCAGCGGGTGGTGACCTTGGCGCTTCAGGAGGCGGAAGCTAAAGCTGCTCAGCAGTTGGATGGGTCTGCCCAGCGCAAGCTCATCGATCGCAGTCTTGCTATGCTTGGAGGTCGCTAATGCCACGTGCAGTTACAGCAGAGATTTTAGAGCCGTATGCTGAGGCGTTGATGGCCTTGGCCCAGGCACAAAATTTAACCGATCGCTTCGGCGAGGAAATTGCCGATCTGCTCAAGCTTTTGGAAGAGTCTCCGGAATTGCGGCAATTTTTTGCCAGCCCGGTCTACTCGACCCAGCGCAAGAAGGCCGTGGTTCGCCAAGCCTTTGAGGGTAAGCTTCATCCCCTGATGCTGAACTTCCTGCTGCTCCTCGTCGATCGCCAGCGCATTGCTTTTGTGGATGGGATTGGTGCCCACTACCAAAGCCTCTTGCGTGCCCTGAAGAAGATTGAACTGGCGGAAGTGACCGCTGCGGTTGAGCTGTCTTCTGAGCAAGAGCAAGCCGTCAAAGAGAAGGTCAAGGCGATGACCGGGGCTAGCTCGGTTGAGCTGAAGGTCATTCTGGATCCGGCCATTATTGGCGGAGTCATTATCAAAGTCGGTTCCCAGGTGCTGGATGCCAGCATTCGGGGCCAGTTGCGCCGGATTGGGGTTTCCCTCGGTCGGGCTGCGTAGGGGAACGGAACACCAGTCCTGGGCAGCGATCGCGGCACCAACTTCCCCATCCTTGTCTTAGGCTTTCCTCTCCCCCCGGATTTATTTCACCCTTTACCCGATTCCTTACGTCGTTGAAGAACAAATCCTATGGTAAGTATCAGACCCGACGAAATTAGCAGCATTATTCGTCAGCAGATTGAACAATACAGCGAAGACGTTAAAGTTTCCAACGTGGGAACCGTCCTCCAGGTGGGAGACGGGATTGCGCGGATCTATGGCCTAGAGCAGGCTATGGCTGGGGAACTTCTAGAGTTTGAGGATGGCACCATTGGTATTGCCCTCAACCTAGAAGAAGACAACGTCGGTGCAGTGTTGATGGGCGAAGGTCTCAAGATCCAAGAGGGCAGCACGGTCAAGTCCACGGGCCGTATTGCTGAGGTGCCCGTGGGGGATAACTTCCTCGGTCGTGTGGTCAACCCCCTCGGTGAGCCGATCGATGGCAAGGGTGACATTGCCACCACAGAAACCCGCTTGCTGGAGTCGGTGGCCCCCGGCATTATTGCCCGTCGCTCGGTCTATGAGCCGCTGCAAACCGGGATCACCGCCATTGATGCCATGATTCCCATCGGTCGGGGTCAGCGGGAGCTGATCATTGGAGACCGTCAAACCGGCAAGACCGCGATCGCCATTGACACCATCATCAACCAGAAGAGCGAAGATGTGGTTTGTGTCTATGTGGCCGTCGGTCAGAAGGCTTCCTCCGTGGCCCAAACCGTCGAAGTGCTGCGGGAACGCGGTGCCCTAGACTACACGATCGTCGTTGCTGCCAACGCCAGTGACCCCGCCACCCTCCAGTACCTGGCTCCCTATGCCGGTGCGGCCTTGGCGGAATACTTCATGTACAAGGGCAAAGCCACCCTGGTGGTCTACGATGACCTCAGTAAGCAAGCCGCAGCCTACCGTCAAATGTCCCTGCTGCTGCGCCGTCCCCCCGGTCGTGAAGCCTATCCTGGGGATGTGTTCTACTTGCACTCCCGTTTGCTGGAGCGGGCTGCCAAGCTCAACGATGCCCTCGGTGGCGGTAGCATGACTGCCCTGCCGGTGATCGAAACCCAGGCCGGTGACGTGTCTGCCTACGTTCCCACCAACGTAATTTCCATTACCGACGGTCAGATCTTCCTCTCCTCTGACCTCTTTAACTCCGGTCTCCGTCCTGCCATTAACGTCGGGATCTCCGTGTCCCGTGTGGGTTCTGCGGCCCAGACCAAAGCCATTAAGAAGGTGGCCGGTCGCCTCAAGCTGGAACTGGCTCAGTTCGATGAACTGGCTGCTTTCTCCCAGTTTGCCTCCGATTTGGACAAAGCCACCCAGTTGCAACTGTCGCGGGGTCAGCGTCTGCGCGAGCTGCTGAAGCAAGCCCAGTACACCCCCCTCTCCCTGGCGGAGCAGGTGGCAGTGGTCTATGCCGGGGTTAATGGTCTGCTGGATGAGGTGCCTCTGGATAAGGTCACCGAATTCACCAAGATGCTGCGGGAAACCCTCAAGACCACCGGTGCTAGCTTTGTGGAAGAAGTGCAGTCCACCAAGAAGCTGGAAGCTGAGGCTGAAGCAACCCTCAAGAAGCTCATTGCCGAGTGTACTCAAAACCTGTTGGCGGCTGCCTAAACCTGACCCCACAGTAAGGGGAGTTTGTCCGTAGGGGTAGTGCCCCCGTGCCTACCCCGTTGGGGGTTCACCACGGGGGGATTGCCCCTCGTTTTTTATCCCCCTGGTCTTGATTCTGTCGGTTCCCAACCCCTTGCTCCCCTGACCTCAGCTTTACAGCCCCTGGCTTTACGGCGTTTCCCTCGCCGTTCTCCTGCGCAGCCCCTCCGAGAAGGAACTCAACTATGGCAAACCTAAAAGCGATTCGCGATCGAATTCAGTCCGTTAAAAATACTCGCAAAATCACCGAGGCCATGCGTCTGGTGGCTGCTGCCCGGGTGCGTCGTGCCCAGGAGCAGGTGCTCAATACCCGTCCCTTTGCCGATCGCTTGGCCCAGGTGCTCCACGGCCTCCAAGCCCGTCTCCGCTTTGAAGAAGCAGATCTGCCCCTGCTCAAAACCCGCGAAGTTAAGACCGTGGGTCTATTGGTGGTGTCGGGCGATCGGGGTCTGTGCGGTGCCTACAACAGCAACGTGATCCGTCGGGCCGAGAACCGCGCCAAGGAATTGACCGCCGAGGGGGTCAATTACAAAATGGTGATTGTGGGCCGCAAAGCGCTGCAATACTTCAATCGCCGCGAATATCCCATCCTCTCCAACTACACCAACTTGGAGCAGGTTCCCACCGCAGCGGAAGCCTCCCAAATTGCGGACGAGATTCTCTCGCTGTTCCTGTCCGATGGGGTCGATCGGGTTGAGCTAATTTACACCAAGTTTGTCTCCCTGGTTAGCTCCCGTCCTGTGATCCAAACCCTGCTGCCCCTGACCCCCCAAGGTCTGGAAGTCAGCGATGATGAGCTGTTCCGCCTCACCACCCGCGATGGCCACTTTGAGGTGGAGCGCAATAAGGTGACGATCGAGGACAAGCCCCTGCCCCGCGACATGATCTTTGAACAGGATCCGGTGCAAATTCTCAATGCGCTCCTGCCCCTGTATCTGAATAATCAACTGCTGCGGGCGTTGCAGGAATCTGCGGCCAGCGAGTTAGCAGCCCGGATGACGGCTATGAATAACGCCAGCGATAACGCCAGCGATCTGATCAAGTCCCTCACGCTGTCCTACAACAAGGCGCGTCAGGCCGCGATTACCCAGCAGATTCTGGAAGTGGCGGGGGGTGCCGAAGCGCTGTCCTCCTAAGCTTTTCCGGAATCCCTCCTGGGGATTCTCGATCGGGTTCCGATGACACAAGGCGTGCCTCCGGGTGCGCCTTTGGTTTGGGCATTGGGGATCCGACGGTCCTAGGCAGGGCTGCTATATTAAGAAATGTCTAGGTTTTTTTAGTCCCTTGCTCACCGATCGCCTAATCCAGAGGTAACGTACCGTGTCTGTCCAAACGATCGCAAAGCCGTCTACTTCAACGGTTCGGAAAATTGCCCCGCGCTATCGGGTTTTGCTCCACAACGATGATTTCAATCCGATGGAGTATGTGGTGCAGGTGCTGATCCAAACCGTCCCCAGTCTGACCCAGCCCCAAGCGGTCAACATCATGATGGAGGCCCATGAAAACGGGCTAGCCTTGGTCATCACCTGCGATTTAGAACCCGCAGAGTTTTATTGTGAAACCCTGAAGGCCCATGGTTTAACCAGCACGATCGAACCCGATGAGTAACCCGCTGCGATCTCAGTTCAGCCGCAACGGTAAAGTAGGCATTGCCTACCTTATTTCCATTCACCCATGAAAGCAAAATTGGCTGCTACACGATTGGCCGCTGCCAAACTGACTGCCTTTGTGACCCTCCGGTTTGAGCAATTTCAACCGGCTCCCTTTCCAGGCCGCTTGCTCTTATTTTTGGGCAGTTTAGCTTGGCTGTGGTTGCCCTTGGGTTTGCCGATCGTGCTGCTGGTGCCAGACCCAGACTGGCAGAGTATTTTGGCGCTGGGCTGGCTCTATGGGCTGTTTGTGGCGATCGCGCGGCGCTGGGGGCGGCGGGTCTGGGGCAAATCCCGAATTTTGCAGCACTATGGGCTGGTGTGGACGGGGCAGGCACTGCGGGAGCTAGCTTTAGGCTGGTTATTGGGCAGTCTTTTGGTCTTTTTGCTGTTTGGTGTACAGGGAATTTTAGGCTGGGCACAGTGGCAGGTACCCGGTGCGGCGTTTGGGCGCATTGTGTTGGAAGGGCTAGCGGTGGCGCTGGGGATTGGGTTTGCGGAGGAGTTGTTTTTTCGGGGTTGGTTTTTGGATGAGTTGGAGCGGGATTATGGGTGGCTGGGTGGCCTAGGGTTAAGTAGTTTGGTGTTTGCGATCGTCCATTTTCTCAAGCCCTGGTCAGAAATTCTCCGCACCTTTCCCCAATTTCCGGGCCTGTTTCTTTTGGGTTGTGCGTTGGTTTTGGGCAAGCGATCGTGCCAGGGCCGCATGGGCATTAATGTCGGCATCCATGGCGGTTTGGTCTGGGCCTATTATTTAGTCGTAGTGGGCAATTTAAGCCAGTCTTTAAAGGTGGTTCCCCAATGGATTACGGGCATTGATAACAATCCTTTGGCAGGGGTAATGGGACTGTTGGGGCTGGGAAGTTTGGTGGTGTTGTTTCAGCAGCGATCGATCGCGAAACATTAACGACGGGCGAGAACAAATCAAGAACCGTGGTTTCTGATCCACCATAGCCAGAATTGTGAAGCTTAAGGACCAGAAACCGGGGTTGTGCCCTCGTTCCCACGCTCTGCGTGGGAATGCCTCCCCGGACGCTCTGCGTCCAGTCCTAGACTCACCCTCAGTCAGGACGCTGGAGCGTCTGCTCAGGAGTTCCCACGCCGGAGCATGGGAACCAGGTATCGACTCCCTCGACCCAACCCTGAAAGCTTCTGCTCTAGCCCCTGATAGCCCCCACGCCCCAAAGCACTTCCGCCAACCCCAGCCCCAACTCAAACAGCATGACCATTTTGTGCGCCTTTCACCATGTTGCCTTTGCGCTTGGCTCAGGTTTAGGGCATCGGGCTGGGTCTCAGCCCCCTCATCAGGGGTAAAGAATGGTAAAATATACTCAGAAGCTTACATTTGAGTCCTAGGCATAAAATCTAGAGAAACCCTTAAAAAGAGCGGCAAAACAGCAACAGTTTCAGGCCGCTTTTACTATCTAATCCCATCTACAACCCGTCTGCCTTGGGGCCGTTTCATCCTGATTTGTCCCTGAGAGGACTTCACTGGTTTGGAGTTTTGATCGATTATGAGCACTTCCCAAGAGCGGATTATTCTCACTGATCTGCGCAACGAAATGTCCCGATCCTACCTGGAATACGCCATGAGCGTGATTGTGGGGCGGGCATTGCCCGATGCACGGGATGGACTCAAACCCGTTCACCGCCGCATTTTGTACGCCATGTATGAATTGGGGCTGACCCCCGATCGGCCCTTCCGCAAATGCGCCCGCGTCGTTGGGGAAGTGCTAGGGAAATATCACCCCCACGGCGATACAGCAGTTTACGATGCCTTGGTGCGCATGGCCCAGGATTTCTCCATGCGATCGCCCCTCATCGACGGCCATGGGAACTTTGGCTCGATCGACAACGATCCCCCCGCCGCCATGCGTTACACCGAGTGTCGCCTCCAGTCCCTGGCGACAGAGGCGATGTTGGCGGATATTGAAGCCGATACGGTTAATTATATCGATAACTTCGACGGTTCCCAGCAGGAACCCGTTGTTATGCCCGCCCGCGTGCCCCAGCTTTTGCTCAATGGCTCTTCTGGCATTGCTGTGGGCATGGCCACCAATATCCCGCCCCATAACTTGGGGGAACTGATTCAGGGCTTAAAAGCACTGATCGAGAATCCGGATATGACGGATTTGGAGCTAATGCAGTATATTCCGGCTCCGGACTTCCCCACAGGGGGCCAAATCCTAGGGAGTGCCGGAATTCGGGAGACCTATACCACGGGCCGAGGGTCAGTGACGATGCGAGGGGTTGCGGCGATCGAAACGATCGAGCACCGAGGACGACCCGATCGTGATGCCATTATCGTCACGGAACTGCCATTTCAAACCAATAAAGCCGCCCTAATCGAGAAAATCGCCGAACTCGTCAACGATAAGAAGCTAGAGGGCATTTCTGATATTCGGGACGAGAGCGATCGCGATGGGATGCGCATCGTCATTGAACTAAAGCGGGATGCCTATCCCCAGGTAGTCCTGAATAATCTCTTTAAGCAAACGCCGCTCCAGAGCAATTTCAGCGCCAATATGCTGGCCTTGGTCAACGGAGAGCCGCAATTACTGACCCTCAAGCAATTTCTCCAGGTTTTCCTCGATTTCCGCATTGAAACCATTGAACGCCGGACTCGGTTCTTTTTGCGCAAAGCCCAGGAACGGGATCACCTACTGTTGGGACTGCTAACCGCCCTCGGCCATCTGGATGCGATTATTGCTTTAATTCGGCGATCGGCAGATACCGTTACGGCAAAACAAGAACTAGTCGGCTCCTATGACCTCTCAGAAACCCAGGCCGATGCGATTTTGCAAATGCAACTGCGGCGCTTAACCGCCCTGGAAGCAGAGAAGATCCAGCGAGAGCATGGGGAACTCCAGACGCAAATTGCCGATTACCAAGACATTTTGCAGCGCCGCGAGCGGGTTCTCACCATTATTGGCGAAGAAGTAGACACCCTAGCCGCCCAGAAGTTCAACACCCCCCGCCGCACCCTGCTGATTGAGGCCGATGGTTCCCTGGATACGATCGACCTAATCGCCAATGAACGGGCCATGATTTTGCTGACAGAGCAGGGCTACATCAAGCGGATGCCCGTCGATACCTTTGAGGCCCAAAACCGGGCCACACGGGGCAAAGCAGGCACGCGCATGAAGGAAGATGACGCGATCGAGCACTTCCTCACCTGTTGTGACCATGACACGGTGCTGTTCTTTAGCGATCGGGGCGTGGTTTACAGCATTCCCGCCTACAAAATCGCCACCGGCTCCCGTAACGCACGGGGAATGCCCATTGTCCAGTTGCTGCCCATCCCCCGCGAAGAACGGATTACGTCGCTGGTCTCAGTGTCGGAGTTTTCCGATGAAGAATACCTGTTAATGCTGACGCGGGGCGGCTACATCAAGAAAACAGCCCTATCCGCCTTTGCCAATATCCGCGCCAACGGTTTAATCGCCATTTCCCTCAATGAAGGGGATGAACTGCGCTGGGTGCGGCGGGTCCATCCGGAGGATTCGGTGCTGATTGGGTCGCGCCAAGGCATGACTATCCATTTCCAGGCCAGCCATGAACAACTGCGGCCCCTGGGGCGGGCAACCCGTGGCGTAAAGGCCATGAACCTGCGCAATGAGGACTCCCTGATTTCCATGGATGTGATCAGCTCCCAGGTGATTGCCCAGATGGAAGCCCAACTGGCCCCGATCGACGACACCGACAGCGACGACGAGACCGAAGACGAAACCCCGGTCCAAACCACCGGTCCCTGGGCCTTAGTGGTCACGGCCAAGGGCTTAGGCAAGCGGGTTCCCGTCAGTCAGTTCCGGCTCCAGAAGCGGGCGGGCCTGGGTCTGCGGGCAATCAAGTTCCGGCAAAAAGGGGATGAGATGGTGGCGCTGTGGGTGGTCTATGAGGGCCAAGAACTGATGATGATCACCAATCGCGGCATCATTATCCGCCAAGCCGCTGACGATATTCCCCAACAGTCCCGATCGGCCACGGGAGTCCGGGTGCAACGCCTCGACAGTGATGATGCCTTGGCTGCGGTAGCCCTAGTACCCCTACCCACGGAGTCTGAAGAAACCACCGGGGAAGAAACTCTAGAAACCATTGGGGAAGAAACTCTTGGGGAAGAAGCCATTGGGGAAGAAGCCCCGGTAGAAGAAACTGCTGAAGAAGAAACGCCTAGCCCAGAGGAATAGGCACTACCGATTCACAGGATGTCAGGTAGGGGCAATCCCCCCGTGGTTGCCCTGGTTTTGGCCCCTAGCGGGTCGGAATCAATCATTTTCACAGAATGTCAGGTAGGGGCAATCCCCCCGTGGTTGCCCTGGTTTTGGCCAAGAGGGGAAGAGGCCGATTGCAAATCGGCGATCCCAGGAGGGTACAAGAGGGGCCGATTGCAAATCGGCGATCCCAGAAAGGATGATTGAAAATTGGCGATCCGAGGGGGATAGAAGAGGGGCCGATTGCAAATCGGCGATCCCAGAAAGGGCGATCGCAAATTGGCGATCCGAGGGGGATAGAAGAGGGGCCGATTACAAATCGGCGATCCCAGATGAGGACGATCGCAAATTGGCGATCCGAGGGGGATAGAAGAGAGGCCGATTGCAAATCGGCGATCCCAGATGAGGACGATCGCAAATTTGCGGCCTAGGGGCGGGAATTCTAGTTTTCGTCGCCTTGGGTGATTTTGAGCCGATAGCTGTAGCGCTGTCCCGGATCCGCTGTGCCCACCCAAATGCGATAAGTACCCTTGCGCCAGGACGATCGCCCAATCGAGGCATCCTCCCCATCCCCATTGCCATCATCGCCGCAGTAGGTGCCCTGCGGTCCCTCAATTACCAGCGTTGTATCTTCGCCCCCGCTCTCAACCCCAATCCGCAACTGATCAAAGTCTGCGGTGAGATGCAAGATGTGGTCAGGGGTCTGGGTGTTGTAGCTATAGCCGGAGCATAGCTCATTGCGATCGTCAAAATTAGAAATAGCCGTCAGGGAAGCCATGCCCCCCGTCGTCCAGCTATCCCCCGTCGTCCAAGCAACCGTTTGGCTAGCACTGCGGCGATCGGCCACTGGCTCTAGCACCAACTGGCCAAAATGACTGGCTCCCCGTGTCACACCGCTTTGGGTTGCCAAAACCAGCGAAATCATATCCTGGGCCAAGACGGGCTGGGGTAGCATCCCCCAAGCCAACCCCAGGGCTAGTCCTGGGACATAGCACGATCGAGGGCGCACCTGGGGTCTAGAGTTCAGCCGCGATCGCAGACCGGTCAGAGCAACCTTCAGCGCACCATATAGGGGGATCGGCATCCGGGGGGAGCGACGATCGTGATCAGCACAACGGGAATCATCAGTGAGTCGCATAATAAGGTTCCAGGATAAAAGAACAGTAGCGGGGGCGCAGCTAACCAAGTACCGCACCGATTTATAGAGAAAACGGGTTAAATTTTGGATCGTTATAGGGCTGTTTTGATTGAATTTCGAGGGGAGAACTTTTTTGGGGGGTCCATCTCAACTGGGGCGAGAGTGGGCTGGACCGGAAATTTTTGTTTGAAGGGAGCTGGGAATTTCCGCCACGCTGGACTAGCTAGATTGACAAAACGGGAATCCCAGTGGCTTGCGATCGTCATCACCTTTTCGTTACTTTCTAGTTTAAAGGCCCCAGAGAAACTTGGAGAGCCAGCCCCCCACCCTTAACAGTTCTCTACACCACCGCTTGAGCCTGTATTTTGAGCCTGTATACCGGTACAGCCTTGGCAAGAACAACGGAATTGGCCTAGAACAACGCGCCCCACGGTTGCCCCAACCTCCTGAGAGCTTTAGACCACCGCAGGGTTAACGTAGGGGTCCAAAGGCTATAGATGAATTTGCCCCACTTAAGTTCCAGCTCGTAATTGTCTCGATCGGCTTATAGATTGTAGATTTTCATTTTCAGGCTAGTGATTTATACTCAAAAGCGGTCTTAACCTTTCATTAACCCAAAACCCTTTGTATGCGATCTAAAGCCATCACCCTGTTTTTAAGTCTTGGATTAAGCACCGCCCTGGTTGCCTGTGGCGGCGCTGAGACCACTGCACCGACCGACGGCGGCGACACAGCCCCCGCAGTGGAATCCACCGAACCCACTGACGCTCCTCCCGCCGAGACCGCTCCCGCAACCGAAGGGACCACTCCTGAAGGTACCGAGTCTCCCGCTCCTGAGGGTACCGAATCTCCCGCTCCTGAAGCGGGCGCAACCACCGAAGGTGGCACCACCGATCCTGCGGCAGCACCCGCAACCGAAGGCACTGAACCCGCTCCCGCTGAAGGCACCGAGACCGAAGGCGGCGAAGGCGGCGAAGGCTAAACTAGCCAATCTCTGAATGATCCTGACTGATCCTCTGGCCAGAGGATTGCTACCAGGCCAGAGGATTGCTACCGGGCCAGAGCGTTGTAACGAGGCCAGAACGTTGTAACCCATCACCGCACCATGGCTAGAGCGTTCTAGAGCGTTCGTTAAAGCTAGGGCAACCGCTGGGACGATCGGGTGGAAGGAGCGGGGAAGAAGTTCCTTTCACCCTTAGCCCCTTTTGGGTTCTCTAGCAGTCCAGCCAACACAAGGTGGCTGGGGGATTTTGAGTAGCTTGACCGATCGCGGAAGACTTCCCCCCGGATCCCATCTATGGCATAAATGACCATAGCGACAGGCTGTACAAAAACCCTCTGCACAACTCTCTGCACATTTTTCAACTCCCCCTGGTCCGGAACCATGCAAACCTTGTCAACCCCTCCCTCCACCTCAGCATCTACCCCGGCTGACTCTTCCTCGGCTGACCTTCCTGCTGTGGACACGGTGATTCGCCGCCGCAAAACCCGCAGTGTACCGGTGGGTACGGTGTCGATCGGCAGCAACCACCCCGTCGTGGTCCAGTCGATGATTAACGAAGACACCCACGATATTGAGGGAGCAACCGCAGCAATCCGGCGCTTACATGAGCTAGGCTGCGAAATTGTGCGGGTGACCGTGCCCAGCTTGGGCCATGCCAAGGCCGTCGCCGATATTAAAAAGCGGCTGCGGGAAACCTACCTGGATGTGCCCCTGGTGGCCGATGTCCACCACAACGGCATGAAGATTGCCCTAGAAGTGGCCAAACATGTCGATAAAGTGCGGATTAATCCGGGGCTGTATGTGTTTGAGAAGCCCAAGGACGATCGCACCGACTACAGCCAAAGTGAATTTGACGCGATCGCCGACCAAATCCGCGCCACCCTAGAACCCCTCGTCGTCAGCCTCCGGGATCAGGGCAAATCCATGCGCATTGGGGTTAACCATGGCTCCCTCGCCGAGCGGATGCTCTTTACCTACGGCGACACCCCCGAAGGCATGGTGGAATCCGCCTTAGAATTTATCCGCATTTGTGAATCCCTCGACTTCCGTAACTTGGTCGTCTCCATGAAAGCCTCCCGCGTGCCCGTCATGCTAGCGGCCTATCGCCTCATGGCCCGTCGCATGGATGAGCTAGGCATGGATTATCCCCTGCACCTTGGGGTTACCGAGGCCGGAGACGGGGAATATGGCCGCATTAAGTCCACCGCAGGGATCGCCACCCTGTTGGCCGATGGCATTGGCGACACCATTCGCGTCTCGCTGACGGAAGCCCCCGAAAAAGAAATCCCGGTCTGCTACAGCATTCTCCAAGCCCTGGGCCTGCGCAAAACCATGGTGGAATATGTGGCCTGTCCCTCCTGTGGCCGGACGCTGTTCAACTTGGAAGAAGTCCTGCACAAGGTGCGGGAAGCCACCAAGCACTTGGTGGGCCTGGATATTGCGGTGATGGGCTGCATCGTCAATGGTCCGGGGGAAATGGCCGACGCAGATTATGGCTATGTGGGCAAGACTCCCGGCTTTATCTCCCTCTATCGCGGTCGGGAAGAAATCAAAAAAGTCCCCGAAGATCAGGGTGTGGCTGAGTTGATTAACTTGATCAAGGCCGACGATCGCTGGGTCGATCCAGAGTAAAGCAGC
>JBMTWK010000002.1:0-24208 GCA_049452395.1 Prochlorothrix sp.
GTTGCAGTCCTGTGCCTTGGAGCAGGGGGACGGTGACGTAGAGGGAGCCAGTGACGGGGCGATCGATCGCGGTATCAGCCGCAGCAGTTTTAGCTTGGGCAGTTTTAGCTTGGGCAGTTTTAGCTTGGGCAGTTTCAGCTTGACCCGTATCAGGCTGGGCAGCAGCAGCCCTCGATCGGGCTTGGGAACAGCGCAACAAAAAGCGCACCCGCTGGTTACGGGTCATGCGAGGACTATCGACGATCGTGCCCCTCACCTCCAGGGCCATCCGAGGGGGAGCCTCCGGCCCCGCTAGCAGCAAACTCACATCCTGGGGACCCGGTTGGGGCAACCGGAGCGGCATAGCAGCAAGGGCACCCCAGGTGATCAGCCCCATCGCTAGCCACAGAATCGGCCTAGGGCCAGTGGGCCAGACACGCGGCACCATCAGGGCGGCGATCGTACTCAGCAGCAACACCCCCAAACCGGCCCCGCGCCACGGTGACTCAAACCCTGAACCACTGCTCAGCAGTAAGCCCAAGGGATAGGCCAGCAGCAACAGAGCCACAGGGTTGATGAGTTGCTTAGACATAGTGACTTAAACAGGGGGGGTGCATCCCACTTTAGAAAAATCTGGGTAGGGGTCGTGCCCCCGTGGCTCCCCGCTTCGGCCCAAAACCAGGGCAACCACGGGGGGTTTGCCCCAACCCGGTCGGTTAAATCGCCAAAGTTGGGGTGCTCCCGTGGTCGATGCTCCCCAACGCCGGGATGGAGAGATTCTTGCGCCTTAGCTTTCTTCCTCAGCCACTGCATCTAACGTTAGCGGCTCATCCTCTCCTGCTTCCTCGCCATCGTCGAGGTCTTCTTCATCTAGCTCCTCGTCTAGGGCTTCGCCATCCCACGCCTCTGCCCCCAGCAAAGCCGACCCCATCTCCCCAAAGAGGTCATCCAGCCGCGATCGGGACTGCTCAATTTCATGGCTCGACAGCCGACTGGTTTCCAGGCCGCTCACCTCTAGACTTTTCTGCTGGCCTTGGCTTTTTTCGATGGCCGTCACGGTCAGAATCCCATTGAGATTAAAGTCGAAATTTACCTCTACCTGGACCTCTCCCGCTGGCAATTGGGGCAAATTCTCCAATAGGAAATCACCTAAGGGCACATTCTCATTGGCAATCGGATTTTCGCCCTGAAACACCTCAATCTTGATCGCTTCCTGGTTATCCGAAACAGTGACATACAGCTCCGATTGGGAGGTGGGAATCGGGGTGTTGCGATGAATGATCGTGCTAAAGATATTGGGCATATGGCCGATCGGGGTTTCTGCCATGCTGGCAATGCCCAGGGAGTAGGGCGTAACGTCCACCAAAATCGCCCCCACAGCTTCCCCAGAGATCACCCCCGCCTGGATCGCCGCCCCCAAGGCCACACAGAGGTCAGGCTGGACCGTACTGCTGGGTTCTTGGCCCAAATGGGTAGCAATTAATTTGCGGACCAGGGGAATCCGGGTGGATCCGCCCACAAGAATGACACGATCGAGGTCCTCAGGCTGAAGTTGGGCATCCTTCAGGGTTTGATCGATCGACTTCAGCGTTCCTTGCAACAGCGGCTCAATCAGCTTTTCAAAGGTCGTCCGGCTAATTTCCACTTCTAAATGTAAGGGCTTGGCCCCATCACTGCCCAAAAACCCCTCCCGCACCGTCACATAGCCATGGGAACTCAGGGCGATCTTGGCCGTTTCAGCGGCTCGCAGCAGACGGGCCTCCAAGCTCGGATCCTTAGGCACAGCAACGCCATTTTCTTCATGGAAGCGATGTTGCAGGTGCAGTTGCAGGCGGCGATCGAAATCATCACCCCCCAGACGAGGATTGCCGTGACTGGCCAGCACTTCCGTCATCTCGCCCGTAATCTCCACAATGGAGACATCAAACGTCCCACCCCCCAAGTCATAGACCAAAACCCGCTCCGTCGTGTCAGGATCACGGCTTTCGTAGGTGAGCGCCGCTGCGGTGGGTTCATTGATAATTTGCAGCACTTCTAAGCCCGCAATCTCCCCCGCCTCCTTTGTGGCTTGGCGTTGGGCATCCGTAAAATAGGCCGGAACCGTAATCACCGCTTGGGAAACCGTGTCCTCTAGCATGGCTTCGGCCCGTTCCTTCAGGCTCCGCAGAATAATGGCAGAAATTTCCTGGGGGCTATAGGTGCGATCGCCCAAAGTCGTGCTGTGATCCGTGCCCATTTGTCGCTTAATCGATCGCACCGTGCGTTCCGGAGCCGCTGCATATTGATTCAGGGCTGCGGTCCCCACCAAAAGCTTGCCCTCCGCATCCAAACCCACGCAGGACGGTAATAAATCATTGCCCTCATCGTCCGTAATCACCCAAGGCTCACCCTCATCCAGGGCAGCCACCACGGAGTTGGTTGTACCCAAATCAATGCCAATTACCTGTGCCATAGGAATGTGATCCGTCTTTTTTCAGGGATTTTATGTAGGGATATTATCGATTGGGGCCGAAACAATGACTTGGGCTTCCCGCAGCACCCGATCGCGCCAGCGATAGCCCCGGACCACCTCTTGCACGACTAAATTCGGGGCAACATCACTACGAGCTTCCCGCCCCAAAGCTTTCATCGTGTTGGGATCAAACGGTGCATCTAAGGCAGCAATGGGGGTGACCTCCTGCCGTTCCAAGGCTTCCAGCAGCGATCGCTGGATCACCGCAGTTCCCTGGTGGGCATGGGCCAAAACCTCCGCCATCTCTTGCTTCAGCAGTACCGTACTGGGATCTGCCATCGCCAGCGATCGCCCCTGCAACGCCGCCCAGACTCCCCGCAACCAGTTTTGCCACCCCGATCGCGCCGGTTGGGGACGCACATCCACCGCCTGAAACGTTTTCAGATGGGCATCATAAGCGCTATGCCAATGGTGACAGGCTTGATCCAACGCATCAGCCACCTTTAAAAAGTCTTGAAAGAGCGTCTCTTGATCCTTTTTAGCTTGAATCTTTTGGGCAGCACGATCGCGGGCAGAAGAAGACATTGCTAAACAACAACAGTGTTAAGAAACAACACAAGCAGGAGGAATAGCCCAGGGCTACACCCAGCCTCAGGCTAACCGTACCATCAATCCCACGGCTTAAACCACATCCTTTAGACTGTCCTTATCTTGGCTGTCCTGATTTGGGGTGTCCCTACCCATCGGGCCGACAAGCTGCTCCCACGGGTGCTCCCACCATAACCGACTCGCTACTGTCAACGGATCGCTACTTCCAACCCCAACGATAGGCCCGATCGAGGCCCAACAACCCCAAACCAATCACCACTTGCACAGCCCAGGGTGCATGGGCAAACCCCACAATAAAACAAATCACCGCCAGCGCCGCCGCCAACACCACATACACATCTTCAGCCGTCTGACGGAACACCCAGAGAGCGCCAAGGGCTAGCGTCATTGCAAAAAAAGCCATTGCGACGAAATAGGTTGGGATCATGAGGCACCTCTCCCTGGATAGCCGTTATTGGATAGCCGTTACCGTTACTGTCATAGTAATTTGCGGGTTCCCGAAACTTGATTTTCTCCTCATACTTCTTTGGGAAGCGCAATGTTTATTCACGCTTTGCTCACCCTTTATTCAGACTTGGTTCACTCACCGTAACACTACCCCAGCCCAGCCCCCCGCCAACGCCCCCCAGATCCCACACCAACCCAGGCCCAAGCTCCAACAAAATCTAGATTAAATCTAGACAAAGCACCCCCCTCCCGGTACACTGGATATTCGTGGCTAGAAAAGTGCGGCTGAGACAGCCCGACATCCCTTCCAGCCTGGACAAACGTTGTTGATAACTTCCGGTCCTGGGGTCATAACTTTTTACTGAGTTGTGTCTAGACCTGTGAAGTCACGGGATACTGAGGCGATCGCCTTAAGTCCCACAGGCTGCGTTTTCTACGGTTCCTGGCCTGGGTGTGCATTCAGCAGTGCCCCCATAGTCCCAGAACAAGCCGTAACCTTTTTCCCTTGCTCCCTTAGAGTTTGATCCTTACGCTCACAGCCTGAGCTATGTCTCTGGTTCCAGTCGCGCTCGGCAAAACTTCCAGCGTTCCCAGCACCAAGGGGCTGCCATGGCTGCACGGCCCTACGGGGTTGAGCCAAATAAGGACCAGCCCGATCCCCTGTCCAGCCGTAACCCAGTTGGCTGCGATCGTGGGCCAGCAGGGAGAATCACCGCAAGTCCGTGATTCCAACGACCCAACTTAAGGAAAGTGATTGGTTCAACGCAACCAAAACGCTAACTGGGGCAATTCACCCAGCGGGTGAAATCATACTTGCAGCTTTGGTCCTGTGCGACCGTTCACCGCGAACCCTTTAAAAGGTCTCCGGTGGTGCAGTCCAAAAAACAGCCAAAGCTTCTGGATACCTGGCGGCAAGAGGTCGGTGCCCTTGACCCCAGACTACCCGATGTTGATGGGGCTTCGCATCCAAGCACAGCATCAATACGGTAGGCATCCAACACTGTCCAGGGTTGAGCACCTTTGTTGCAGCCTTTGCAGATCGCTCAACCCCCTACTTCTTAAGGAGATGCAAACCTGTGTCTGTTGGTATTCTCGGCACAAAATTGGGGATGACCCAAATCTTCGATGAGGACGGCAAAGCTGTTCCCATTACCGTTGTCCAAGCTGGACCCTGCACGGTTACTCAAGTCAAAACCAAGGCCACCGATGGCTACGAGGCAATCCAAGTGGGTTACCAAGAAACCCGCGAGAAGCTCCTCACCAAGCCCGCCCTCGGTCACCTCCAAAAGTCCGGTGCCCCCCCACTCAAGCACTTAAAAGAATATCGGCTCTCCGAGGCTGCCAGCTACGCACTGGGCCAACAGCTCACCGTTGAACAATTCGAGGCCGGTCAGTTGGTGAATGTGTCTGGCACCAGCATCGGTCGGGGCTTTGCCGGTTACCAAAAGCGCCACAACTTTGCCCGAGGCCCCATGAGCCACGGTTCTAAAAACCACCGCCTGCCCGGTTCCACCGGAGCGGGGACAACCCCAGGCCGGATCTATCCCGGTAAGCGGATGGCAGGTCAGTTGGGCAATAAGAAAGTCACCATCCGCAAGCTGCAAGTGGTCAAGGTGGACCTCGAAAACAACCTCCTGCTGATCAAGGGGGCTGTCCCTGGCAAGCCCGGTGCCCTGCTCAACATTGCACCTTTGGCCTAAGCGAGGCAAACAAGGCAAACAAGCGAGGCAAATAAGGCAAACAAGCGAGGCAAACGATATGGCTGAATGTGTCGTCCGAAATTGGCAGGGAGAGGAAGCGGGTTCCGCCTCCCTAGAGTTAAGAGTTGCGAATGCTGAAAATGCACCCCACATCGTTCACCGTGCCCTGCGGCGGCAACTGGTGAATTCACGTCAGGGCACTGTATCTACCAAGACCCGATCGGAAGTGCGCGGCGGTGGCCGTAAGCCCTGGCGGCAAAAGGGAACGGGCCGTGCCCGTGCGGGATCAACCCGCTCTCCCCTCATCCCCGGCGGGGGCGTGATCTTTGGTCCCAAGCCCAAGGATCACAACATCAAGATGAACCGTAAAGAGCGGCGCTTGGCCCTGCGCACCGCCTTCCAAAGCCGGGTTGAAGACATGGTAGTGGTGGAAGATTTCGCCAGCCAACTGCCCCGTCCCAAGACCAAGGACGTTTTGGAAGCCCTGAAGCGGTGGAACGTAGAGCTAGACAGCAAGGTTCTGTTTATCTTGCCGGAGCGTCAGGAAAATATCTATTTGTCGGTGCGGAATGTGGCCAACATTCGCCTGATTACCAGCCAGAACCTCAATGTGTTTGATCTGCTCCATGCGGACACGATCGTGGTGACGGCGACGGCCCTTGAAAAAGTACAGGAGGTGTACGGTGACTAGAAAGGCAAAGCCCAAGGCTCCCGTTCAATACGATTCCCGCAAGCTGGCAGATTTGATTAAGCGCCCGCTGGTCACCGAAAAGGCGATCCAACTGCTGGACAACAACCAGTATGTGTTTGAGGTCGATCGCCGCGCCAGCAAGCCAGAAATTAAGGCCGCTATCCAAGAACTGTTCCAGGTCACGGTGGTCGGGATCAGCACTCTGAACAAGCCCCCAAGAACCCGTCGCATTGGCCGTTTTCTGGGGTACAAGCCCCGCTATAAGCGGGCGATCGTCCGCCTTGCACCTGAGGATGAAATCGTCCTCTTCCCAGAGGTGTAACGCCCAACGCCAAATCGGGCTGGAGCCAAAGCGAGTGAGGACCAAGGTCAGACTAGAGCAGTCAACCCAAGCCAGTCCCCCCACCCCTCCCCAGTCTTCCAGCCCCTGAACGCACCCCCAGTATTCCCCAAGACAGTTACCCAAGACAGGTTTGAACGATGGGCACCCGTATATATCGACCGTATACCCCCGGCACCCGTGAGCGGATTGTGACGGATTTTTCGGAAATTACCCACAGTAAGCCCGAAAAGTCCCTCACCAAGTCTCGCCATCGGGCCAAGGGCCGGAACAACCGAGGTGTAATTACCTGCCGCCACCGGGGCGGGGGTCATAAGCGCCGCTACCGACTGATTGATTTCCAGCGTGACAAGCGGGATATGCCCGCCAAGGTCCTGACCGTTGAGTATGATCCCAACCGCAATGCTCGGATTGCCCTAGTGCAATACCAGGACGGGGAAAAGCGCTATATCCTCCACCCGGCTGGCTTAGCGGTGGAAACCGAAATTATTGCTGGCACCACCGTCCCCATTGAAGTGGGCAATGCCATGCCCCTGTCCTCTGTTCCCTTAGGAACTGCGGTCCACAACGTGGAATTGGTATCCGGTCGCGGGGGACAAATTGTCCGGGCTGCGGGAGCCTCGGCCCAGGTGGTTGCTAAGGAAGGCAACTATGTGGCCCTGAAGCTGCCCTCCGGTGAGGTTCGCCTGATTCGTAAAGAGTGTTACGCCACGATCGGCGCGGTCGGGAACGCTGAGATTCGCAACACTCGCCTCGGTAAGGCGGGTCGGAAGCGTTGGCTCGGTCGCCGTCCTGAGGTTCGCGGTAGTGTCATGAACCCGGTGGATCACCCCCACGGTGGTGGTGAAGGCCGTGCCCCCATTGGCCGGTCTGGTCCGGTTACACCCTGGGGTAAACCCGCCCTGGGCCGCAAAACCCGGAAGAAGAACAAGCATAGTAATAAGTATATTCTGCGTCGCCGTCGCCGGTCCTCCAAGCGCGGTCGGGGCGGTCGTGACTCCTAAAATCGCCCTGTTCCAGGCTGGAAAACGGCCAATTTTGGAACGATCGCGGTTAGCAGTCACAACGTTAGGCAAAAACTGCGGCGCAGACTTAAGAACCCCTTGCGGTGCTGCTTAAGACCTGCGACGCAAAGCGGGGGCCGGGGCAATGACCTTACCAGCACTTCCCCCCCCACGCTTTACTCCGAATCTAGTGGTTATGTTCGAGGCAAGCTATGGGACGTTCACTGAAGAAAGGGCCATTCGTTGCAGATCATCTTTTGAAGAAGGTGGAAAAGCTCAACGCTAAGGGCGAGAAACAGGTCATTAAAACCTGGTCGCGGGCTTCCACCATCCTGCCCCAGATGATTGGCCATACGATCGCCGTTCACAACGGCAAGCAGCACGTGCCTGTCTACGTGACGGAGCAAATGGTGGGACACAAACTCGGCGAATTTGCACCGACCCGGACCTTTAAAGGACACATCAAGGATAAGAAAGGCGGACGCTAATGGCTTGGGTTTCGGCGAGTGCTAACCCTAGCGCGCTTCTTCCCTTCCTTTGGACCGTTTACAACCGTTAACAACGGCTTAGGACAGCTTAGGACACTGATATGGCAATTGATACAACCACAGAAGCCCAGGCCATTGGGCGCTACATCCGAACTTCTCCCCGAAAGGTGCGCCGGGTTTTAGACCAAATTCGGGGCCAATCCTATCGGGATGCCTTGATTCTCCTGGAGTTTATGCCCTACCGCGCCTGCGACCCGATTTTGAAAGTGTTGCGATCGGCAGTGGCCAATGCAGAGCACAACCTAGGGTTGGATCCGACCAAACTCGTGATCAGTAAAGCCTTTGCCGACCAAGGGCCAGTGCTGAAGCGCTACCGCCCCCGCGCCCAAGGACGGGCTTACCAAATTCGTAAACCCACCTGTCACATCACCGTCGCGGTAGCCCCACAGGTGGACTAAGCCCCGGCAACTGGCCCTTGGGTCTTAGCACTACTGCTACCAGCACCCTCAGGCTCATCGCATTACCGCGCTATTTCGCATCGTCTAAGCAGGAGAGACAAGGTCCGTGGGACAAAAGATTCATCCAATTGGTTTACGCCTGGGCATTACCCAGGAGCACCGTTCCCGGTGGTTTGCGGATACAAAACGCTACCCTGGCTTGCTCCAGGAAGATCACCGCATTCGGGGGTATGTCGAGAAAACCCTCAATAATGCCGGTATTTCCGGGATTCGCATTGAGCGCAAAGCCGATCAAATTGAACTGGAAATCCGCACCGCCCGTCCCGGTGTTGTGGTGGGTCGCGGGGGAGCGGGGATTGAGTCCCTGCGCCAAGGTCTCCAGCAGCAACTGGGGGGCAGCGATCGCCAAATCCGCATCAACGTCGTTGAAGTGGAGCGGGTCGATGCCGATGCAGCCCTGATCGGGGAGTACATCATCCAGCAACTGGAGCGCCGGGTCTCCTTCCGCCGGGTCGTGCGCCAAGCCATGCAGCGGGCACAACGGGCTGGGGTCCAGGGCATCAAAATCCAAGTCAGCGGTCGCCTCAACGGGGCAGAAATCGCCCGGACAGAATGGACCCGTGAAGGCCGCGTTCCCCTCCATACCCTGCGGGCTGACATTGACTACTCCTACAAAACGGCCCAAACCACCTATGGCGTGCTAGGGGTCAAAGTCTGGGTCTTTAAGGGTGAAATCATCCCCGGCCAAGAAGAGACCAACAGCGCTCCCCCCGCTCAGCCTCGCCGTCGTCAGCAGCGTCGCCGTCAGCAGTTTGAAGACCGTTCTAACGAGGAGTAAAGCTTGTCATGTTAAGTCCCAGACGTACTAAATTCCGAAAACAGCAGCGGGGCCGGATGCGCGGTAAAGCTAGCCGAGGCAATACGGTGGCCTTTGGAGAGTTTGGCCTCAAAGCCCTAGAACCCTGTTGGATGACCGCCCGCCAAATTGAAGCCGCCCGTCGAGCCATGACCCGCTACACCCGCCGGGGGGGCAAAATCTGGATCCGGGTCTTCCCCGACAAGCCCGTCACCATGCGCCCCGCTGAAACCCGGATGGGTTCCGGTAAAGGAAACCCCGAATTTTGGGTTGCAGTCGTTAAGCCTGAGCGCATTCTGTTTGAAATTGGGGGCATTGCCCAGGAGACGGCCCAGGAAGCGATGCGTCTTGCGTCCCACAAGCTCCCCATCAAAACCAAGTTTGTGATTCGTGAAATGCCGGATTCCCAAGAGGATACTGCTGCCCAGGAGGATAGTGAATAATGGCTCTCTCAAAAGTACAGGACTTTCGCGATTTGAGCGATGAGGCCCTGACCCAAGAAATTCTCGCAGCAAAGCGCCAACTCTTTGACCTGCGCTTCCAGAAAGCCACACGGCAACTGGAAAACAGCCACCACCAGTTTAAACATCTCAAGCATCGCATTGCTCAGATGATGACGGTGGAGCGGGAGCGGGAGCTGGCCAAGGCGGCTGCTGAAGCAGAGGTCGCTACCCCCGAAGATTAGTGAGTTCAGCAGGTACCCCAAGCAGCGGAGACAAATTTTATGGCGGTTAAAGAACGAGTTGGGTTAGTGGTGAGCGACAAGATGGATAAAACCGTCGTCGTGGCCATTGAGAACCGGGATGCCCACCCCAAGTACGGCAAGATCGTAATCCGGACCAAGCGCTACAAAGCCCACGATGAAAACAATGAGTGTAAGGTGGGCGATCGCGTTCGCATCCAAGAAACCCGGCCCCTCAGCCGCACGAAGCGGTGGAAGGTGGCGGAAATTTTAGACCGATCCAGCGCCTCCTAAGGAGAACAGCCATGATTCAACAGGAAACTTATCTCAACGTGGCCGACAACAGCGGCGCTCGGAAACTGATGTGTATTCGGGTGCTGGGCAGCAATCGCCGCTATGCAGGCATTGGCGATGTGATTATCGCCGTCGTTAAGGATGCAATCCCCAATATGCCGGTCAAGAAGTCGGATGTGGTGCGGGCCGTGATTGTCCGTACCCGCAAAGGACTGCGCCGGGAAAGCGGCATGAGCATCCGCTTTGATGACAATGCAGCGGTCATTATTAACACCGATGGCAACCCCAGAGGAACGCGGGTTTTTGGCCCCGTGGCACGGGAGCTGCGCGATCGGAACTACATGAAAATTGTGTCCCTCGCACCGGAGGTTCTGTAAATGGCTAGCAAGGCAAAGTCCAAAAAGCCCATCCGCCAAAAAATGCATGTCAAAAAAGGAGATACCGTCCAGGTCATCTCTGGGCGTGACAAAGGCAAAGTGGGCACAGTCACCGAAGTCTTCCCCGCCACCAGCAAAGTGATCGTGGAAGGGGTCAACATTAAAACCAAGCACATCAAGCCCCGCCAAGAGGGAGAAAAGGGCCAACTGGATAACCGGGAATTCCCCATCCATAGCTCTAACGTGATGCACTACTCCACCAAGGAAAAAGTGGCTAGCCGCGTCTGCTATACCTTCACGGAAGAAGGCCGCAAAGTGCGGATGCTCAAGAAAACGGGAGAGATCCTGGATAGTTGACGGTAAAGGCCCATCTCGTGTCAAATCCGATCGCCATTCGTTCAGGGGTAAACCCACTATGACCAAACTTAAAACGCAATATCAGCAAACGATCGTTCCCAAATTGATGGAGCAGTTTGGCTACACCAACATCCATCAAGTGCCCAAACTGGTGAAGGTGACCGTCAACCGAGGTTTGGGAGAAGCCTCCAGCAACGCCAAGGCGTTAGAATCCTCCCTCTCCGAAATCACCGTCATTACCGGTCAAAAACCGGTGGTAACCCGGGCCAAAAAAGCCATCGCAGGGTTCAAAATTCGGGAAGGAATGCCCGTTGGCATCATGGTCACCCTGCGGGGTGAGAGAATGTACTCCTTTTTAGAGCGTCTCATCCACCTCTCCCTTCCCCGGATTCGCGACTTTCGCGGCATTAGCCCCCGCAGCTTTGACGGGCGGGGCAACTACACCTTAGGTCTGCGGGAACAACTACTCTTCCCCGAAATTAGCTACGACACCATTGACCAAATCCGGGGCATGGACATTTCCATCGTCACCACGGCCACAACCGATGAAGAAGGTCGAGCGCTTCTCCGGGAAATGGGGATGCCCTTTCGGGACAACTGAGGTGATTTCAGCGAGGCAATTCCAGAAAAGAGGACACTATGGCGGTTAACGATCCCATTGCAGACATGCTGACGCGCATTCGGAATGCTAATTTAGCGCGTCACCAAACAACCCAGGTACCAGCCACCCGCATGACCCGGAGCATTGCCCAGGTGCTCCAGAGCGAGGGCTTTATTGTGGGCTTTGACGAAGAAGGTGAGGGAGTCAAGCGGAACTTGGTGATTTCGCTCAAGTACAAAGGCAAAAATCGCCAACCCATTATCAAGACACTCAAGCGAGTCAGTCGCCCCGGTTTGCGGGTCTACGCTAACCGCAAGGAACTCCCCAAGGTTCTCGGTGGAATTGGAGTCGCTATCATCTCAACCTCCCACGGCATCATGACCGATCGTGAAGCCCGCCGCCAAGGGATTGGGGGAGAGGTTCTGTGCTACGTCTGGTAAAACCGATGATTGGCCCAGGTATCTCTTGCCTCTAGGCTGGATCTGGCCCGTCAGCGATTGTTTTGATGAATCTCGTAAGGAGGGATTGATTGTGTCTCGAATTGGTAAACGTCCAATTCCAATTCCAGCCAAAGTGGATGTGAAGGTGGAAGGGCGATCGGTGGCCGTTAAAGGCCCCAAAGGTGAACTATCCCGCGTCCTCCCTCGGGGCGTGGTCGTGAGCCACGAAGGCAACGAAATTACGATTAGCCGTGCCGATGAGTCCCGCCTCGCCCGGGAACGCCATGGCCTTTGCCGCACCCTCGTCGCCAACATGGTCGAAGGGGTCTCCCAGGGCTATACCAAAAAGCTGGCCATTACCGGGGTCGGTTATCGTGCCCAGATCCAAGGTCAGAAGTTGATCCTGAGCTTGGGATACAGCCATCCTGTGGAAATGGATCCGCCCCCTGGGATCGAATTTGCGGTGGAGAACAACACCAATATCACGGTCTCTGGCATCGATAAAGAGTTGGTGGGCAATATGGCCGCCAAAATTCGGGATGCCCGTCCACCGGAACCTTATAAGGGCAAGGGTGTGCGGTACGCCGATGAGAAAATTCGCCGTAAAGCTGGCAAGACAGGGAAGAAATAACGATGAAACTGACACGTCGGGAATCGATTCAACGCAGACACCGCCGGATTCGTCAGGTTGTGGTGGGTACTTCAGATCGGCCACGCCTCTCAGTTTTCCGCTCCAACAACCATATCTATGCCCAGGTTATTGATGACAGTGCTCACCACACCTTGGTATCCGCATCAAGCCTGGATCCGGAACTCCGGGAAAGTCTAGAGTCCGGGCGCAATTGCAGCGCCTCAGAGCAGGTGGGCCAACTGATTGCTAAGCGAGCCATGGCCCAGGGCATTGAACAGGTCGTCTTCGATCGGGGAGGCAACCTATACCACGGTCGGATCAAGGCTCTTGCTGATGCGGCACGGGCTGCGGGTCTTCAGTTCTAAGCTTCACCAGTCCTAAACCTCGTCAGTAACTAGGTCATTAAGTCATGGCAAACAACCGTAAAAAGGCAAATCGCACCAAAGAGAAAGAGAGTGAATGGCAGGAACGGGTTGTGCAAATCTGCCGGGTCACCAAGGTGGTCAAGGGGGGTAAGAAACTCAGCTTCCGCGCCATTGTGGTCATTGGCAACGAGCGCGGCCAAGTGGGGGTGGGCGTTGGCAAGGCCAACGATGTCATCGGAGCCGTGAAAAAGGGAGTCTCCGACGGCAAGAAGCACCTTGTTGAAGTTCCCCTGACCAAAAACAGCTCCATTCCCCATCCGTCCATTGGACGCGGGGGTGCCGCTAAGGTCATGATGCGGCCCGCCTCGCCCGGTACGGGGGTAATTGCCGGGGGTGCAGTGCGTACCGTTCTGGAACTGGCCGGAGTTAAGAATATCCTGGCCAAGCAATTGGGATCTGACAATCCCCTCAACAATGCCCGTGCGGCCCTGGCGGCACTCGAAGGTCTCCGGACTTTCCAGAGTGTGGCTGAGGAACGGGATATTCCCCTCGAACAACTGTACGGTTAACCCACGCTCAGGAGAAATATAACCATGCGCATTGAAGATGCTCTACCCAAGGCTGGCTCAACCAAGCGTCGCCGTCGGGTTGGTCGTGGGATTTCTGCGGGCCAAGGCGCAAGCTGTGGTTTTGGGATGCGGGGTCAAAAGTCCCGATCGGGCCGTGGCACTCGCCCCGGCTTTGAAGGGGGACAATTGCCCCTCTATCGGCGTATCCCCAAACTCAAGCACTTTACGGTGATTAATCGGAAGCAATACACTACGATTAATCTGAAGAATCTTGCTGATCTGCCCGCCAACGCAGAAGTAACCCTGGAGTCTTTACTGGAAGCCGGGATTCTCACCGCCAGTAAGGGACCGTTAAAGATTTTGGGCGATGGAGACTTAAACGTAGCCTTGCAAGTGAAGGCGGCTGCTTTTACCACCAGTGCCCGCACCAAAATTGAAGCGGCTGGCGGCAGTTGCGAGGTGCTTTAGTCCCGGATGGGGAGACTTGATCCCCATTTCGGGTTTTGATCTATAGCAATTTCAATTTTGGATTCGTTTTATGGTTGTTAGTCGTGGCAAAGCTCCGACTGCCCAGGAAACCTTTATGCAAATGGCCCAAGCCGCTGGCTTACGGGGCCGTTTGCTGGTGACAGTTGGGCTACTAATTCTGGTCCGTTTGGGCACCCGAATTCCGGTTCCCGGCATCGATCGCGTTGCGTTTTCTGAGCGTCTACAAAATAGCAATTTTGGCGGGGTGATTGGCTTCCTGGATATCTTTTCCGGGGGGGGCCTGTCAGCCCTGGGGGTCTTTGCCCTGGGGATTCTACCCTTCATTAATGCGTCTATTATTATGCAATTGCTGACCGCAGCATTGCCCTCTTTAGAAGATTTGCAGAAAAACGAAGGGGAAGCCGGTCGGCGTAAAATTTCCCAAATTACCCGCTATGTTGCCCTCGCCTGGGCCTTACTCCAAAGTACGGTCATTGCCCTCTGGGTCAACGCCGTCGCCTACACCCCAGGTCCGGCCTTTATTGTCCAAACGGTGCTGGCGATCGTCGCCGGTTCCATGTTTGTGATGTGGGTCAGCGAGTTAATTACCGAGCGCGGCCTGGGTAACGGGGCTTCGCTGCTCATTTTTATTAACATTGTCGCCGTTCTTCCCCGCTCCCTGGGACAAACCATTGAACTCGCCCAGAGCGGCGGTCGTGAAGTGGTCGGTGGCATTATCACCCTGATGTTGGTCTTCCTGGCCACAATCGTCGGCATTGTCTTTGTCCAAGAAGGCACCCGTCGAATTCCGATCGTCTCCGCAAAGCGCCAAGTCGGGCGGCGGCAATATGCCGAGAAAAGCAGCTACCTGCCCCTCCGGCTCAACCAAGGCGGCGTAATGCCCATTATTTTCGCCACCGCCGTCCTGTTTCTGCCCCTCCAGTTGGCCAACTCCACCAACAACGAGACCCTGATCCGGATTGTGGGCTACCTCAGTCCCAATAGTTCCGCCCCCTGGGCCTATTACCTCTTCTATCTCTCCACCATTCTCTTCTTTAGCTATTTTTACGCTTCCCTCGTGGTCAACCCCGTGGATATGTCCCAAAACCTGAAGCGGATGGGGGCCAGTATCCCCGGTATTCGTCCGGGACGGGCAACCAGCGAGTATATTTCCCGGATTATTAACCGCTTGACCTTCTTAGGCGCGGTTTTCCTGGGTATGGTTGCCATCATTCCCACGATCGTTGAGGGAACCACCCGCGTGACCACCTTCCAAGGTCTGGGGGCAACTTCTTTGCTGATTTTGGTGGGGGTTGCCATCGACACCGCCAAACAGGTGCAAACCTACGTGATCTCCCAGCGTTATGAAGGAATGGTGAAGCAATAGTGACACGTTTGATCTTTTTAGGGCCGCCCGGTGCCGGTAAGGGAACCCAGGCGGCCATTGTCGCCGAAAAACTCTACCTCGCCCACATTTCCACCGGGGAAATTCTCCGGGCAGCGGTCCGGGATGGGACCCCCCTCGGCCAGGAAGCCAACGCCTACATGTCTCGCGGCGATCTCGTCCCCGACAGCGTCGTGCTGGGTCTCGTCAAGGAAGCCCTGCAAAATATCACCGCCGAGCAAAAGGGCTGGATTTTGGACGGGTTTCCCCGCAATGAGTCCCAAGCCAAGGCATTGGATGAAATTTTGCACACCATCGGCCAACGCTCTGATTGTGCGATCAACCTAGATGTGGCGGATGAGGTGTTGATCAGCCGGTTACTCAACCGGGGTCGCCAGGACGACTCAGAGGAGGTTGTTCGCAATCGCCTCCAGGTCTACCGGGAGCAAACTGCTCCTTTGATTGACTTCTACCAGTCCCGATCGCACCTAGTCTCCATTAATGGGGATGCCGACATTGGTGACGTGACAGACCGCATCCAAGATGCCATCCATCAACGGGTTGCCGCTTAGTGCTCGGACTGTCCTGTGCAGGATGTTTCCCGCATCCCCTCCTCTCCCGGTTCTCTGGCCTGCCTTTTGTAACATAATGTTAATCTGGGGATTGGCACCTTCAACTGCCCAAGCTGCCCACGATCGCCACTGTGATGATGTAGAGGTCAAGGCTGTGGTGAAGTCTAACCACTTCACTGCGGCCCTTCAGCGTCTCTACGCTGTTTAGTTAAATGCCGTTTTGAGGAGGGGATCCGCCTTGTCTAAGCAAGATCTAATTGAAATGGAAGGCACCGTTACGGAGTCTTTGCCCAATGCTATGTTCCGCGTCGATCTGGATAACGGCTTCAATGTCTTAGCCCACATTTCTGGAAAAATTCGCCGGAATTACATCAAAATCTTACCTGGAGATCGGGTTAAAGTTGAATTAACCCCCTACGACTTAACCAAGGGCCGGATTACCTACCGCCTTCGCAAGAAGTAGCCACGGTCATGCCCCCGGCATTCTCCGGTTAAGACTTACCCCTACCCCCAGGGTCGGCCAACCCCGGTTGGTCTCGGTTACATCCCCAATTTGCCCCAGGAGACTGTTCTTGAGGCATGGGTATGTTAAAATAGAGCGTTTGTAACTTTAAATTCTAAAGCACATGAAAGTCAGAGCATCCGTTCGGAAGATGTGCGAAAAGTGTCGAGTCATCCGCCGACGAGGTCGGGTTATGGTGATTTGCGCGGCAAACCCCAAGCATAAACAGCGCCAAGGTTAATTGCCCGCATTAGCAACCATTGCCTGAGCCAGTCCGTTTGGAAACAAGTCCGTTGGGGTCGTGTCTGCTGGCACGATAGTTCTGGAGACTTTCGGCTCGATCGAAACCATCATCCAACAGCGTAGAAATCCCCCCAGTTGGGGCTGAGGAGAACATTAAAAGTGGCACGAATTGCAGGTGTTGATCTTCCCCGCGAAAAGCGGGTTGAAATTGGTCTGACCTATATCTATGGGATTGGTTTAAGCAGCTCCCATAAGATTTTGGCCAAAACAGGCGTTAATCCAGATACCCGTGTTCGGGATCTCAGTGACGCAGATGTGGCGGCGCTACGGGATGCCGTGGAGTCAGACTACCAAGTGGAAGGAGACCTCCGGCGCTGGGAGTTAATGAACATCAAGCGCCTCCAAGATATTGGCTGTTACCGAGGTCGTCGCCACCGGGCTGGTCTGCCCGTGCGGGGTCAGCGAACCCGTACCAATGCCAGAACCCGCCGAGGCGGTCGGAAGACTGTGGCTGGGAAAAAGAAGGCTGGGAAAAAGTAATCCTGTTGATTGCAGGTTTTCCTATCCGATCGTTTCTCGCTTCCCTGCACTCTATCCAAGAGACGCAGAGAGCGGTTCAAGCTTGGTACTCGTTCAAAGTGGAGTTTTTCAATGGCAAGACCAACCAAAAAGGGTGGCGGCAAAAAGCAAAAGCGCAATGTACCAAATGGCGTTGCCCATATCCAGTCCACCTTTAATAACACGATCGTTTCCATCACCGATCCCAACGGAGAAGTGGTGTCCTGGGCCTCGGCGGGGTCCAGCGGCTTTAAGGGAGCCAAGAAGGGAACCCCCTTTGCCGCCCAAACAGCAGCAGAAAATGTCGCTCGTCGCGCCATGGATCAAGGGGTCCGTCAAATTGAAGTCATGGTCAGCGGCCCCGGTGCCGGTCGTGAAACGGCCATTCGGGCACTCCAAGGAGCCGGTCTAGAAATTACCCTGATTCGGGATGTGACCCCCATTCCCCACAATGGTTGTCGTCCCCCCAAGCGCCGTCGGGTCTAGCACGCAACTGGGTGACTCCAACGTTTTAGGGCTTAAGAGCAAGCGAGATCCGTCCAGCGGGCTTGCCCTGATTCAGCCCTCAACCTGGGGTAAAACTTCCAACGACGGCAGTGGGACGCAACATGCGGGAGAAAACTATGGTGCAATTCCAAGTTGAATGTATTGAATCAAAAACTGAACGCGACCAGGCTCAATACAGCCGGTTTGTGATTGAACCCCTAGAGCCAGGGCAAGGGATTACGGTGGGCAATGCCCTGCGCCGCACGCTCCTGTCTAACTTGGGGGGAACAGCCATCACAGCGGTGCGCATTTCTGGGGTTTCCCATGAATTTGCAACCGTGCCAGGGGTTCGGGAAGATGTGCTGGATATTTTGCTCAACCTGAAGCAAATTGTCCTGCGCTCCCATTCACCCCAACCCCACATCGGGCGGCTGCTGGTCCATGGTCCCAATATGGTGACCGCCGACAATATTGAACTCAACCCTGAGGTTGAACTCATCAACCCCAAGCAGTACATTGCCACCTTGGCCGCTTCGGCGACCCTGGAAATGGAGTTCAAGATTGAACAGGGCAAAGGCTATCGATCCTTCGATCGCTCTAAGGAAGAACCCACCGCCCTGGACTTTCTACAAATCGATGCGGCCTTTATGCCCGTGCGACGGGTGAACTACACCATTGAAGATGTGCGTCTGGGGGAATCCACCCAAAAAGACCGCCTCGTCCTGGATATTTGGACCAACGGCAGCCTTACGCCCCAGGAAGCCCTGAGTCAGGCGGCAGGGATGTTGGTCGATCTCTTCAATCCTCTCAAGGATATTTCCTTTGAACCCCAAGGGATTGAAGAACCCATGGAAGGCCCCGAAAGCCAGATTCCGATCGAGGAACTGCAACTTTCGGTGCGGGCCTATAACTGTTTGAAGCGTGCCCAAATTAACTCCGTAGCCGACCTGTTGGAATATACCCAGGAGGAGCTACTGGAGATTAAGAACTTCGGCCAAAAATCGGCAGAAGAAGTGATTGAAGCCCTGCGGCAACGTCTGGGCATCACGTTGCAGGAAACTCGATCCTCTGGAGGTAGTTAGGAAAACCATGCGTCACCGTTGTCGTGTTCCCCAACTCGGTCGGCCCGCCGACCAACGTAAAGCGCTCCTGCGCGCCCTGGCCACGGAACTGATTCGCCATGGCCGTATCACCACCACTAAGGCACGGGCCAAAGCGGTTCGTAACGAAGTCGAGGGCTTAATCACCCTAGCCAAATCCGGCACCCTGTCCGATCGTCGCCAAGCCCTGGGCTATCTCTATGACAAGTCCCTGGTGAAAGCCCTGTTTGAACAGGCTCCTGAGCGCTACGGCAGTCGCAACGGGGGATACACCCGCATTTTGCGGACCGTCCCTCGTCGCGGCGATCATGCAGAAATGGCCATTATTGAACTCGTCTAGGACTGAGGACTGGTCTTGCCCGCCATGGCTGCTCTCCCGGTTCAGCGCATTGCCCTTGTTGTCCAATATTTGGGAACACACTTTTGTGGCTGGCAAAGTCAGCCCCAGCAGCGCACCGTTCAGGGAGAGATGGAAACCACAATCGCAGCGATCGTGGGCCAACCCGTCACCGTCCATGCAGCAGGGCGCACCGACTCCGGGGTCCATGCCGCTGCCCAAGTCGTCCACTTTGATGTCCAAAGTCCCATCCCCCCCCAGCGTTGGATGAGCGTCTTGAACAGTCGCCTACCCCCCGACGTAGTGGTTCGGGCTTCGGCAGCAGTCCCCGACACCTGGCACGCCCGTTTCTCTGCCTCCTGGCGGCGTTATCGCTATACCCTCTATACCGATCCCTGCCCCAACCTCTTCCTACGGCCCTATGTCTGGCACTACTACCACCAACCCCTAGATGCCAGCACCATGCTAGCGGCCCTGCGGCCCTTACTGGGCTACCACCACCTTGCCGCTTTCCAGCGCAGTGGCTCCAGCCGTCCCCATGCCTGGGTTGAAGTTCAGGAGGTCCAGTGTCAGCGCCGCGATCGCCTAATTGAAATCGAAGTGCAAGCCAGTGGCTTTCTCTATGGCATGATGCGGTTACTGGTGGGGTTGTTGGTCCAAGTCGGGGAAGGATCCCGCAGTCCCAAAGACTTTACCCAAATTTGGATGGACCAGCGCCGTGACCTCGTGAAGCATTCGGCTCCGGCCCAGGGGTTATGTCTGACCTGTGTTGGCTATCCTCAACCGCCCTTTCCCCCGGCAGCATGGCGTGAAGCCCAGCCCCTGTATCGGTTCCCCCCTGCCCCTGGCCCTCATCCTTAGACTCCAACCGGCTATCCGGATCTCCTTCCCCGCTTTCGTCTGAATCCAACCCTGTACAACCAAGATGAACAAGACCTATCTCCCCAACCCCACCACCCTGGAGCGTCAGTGGTACATCATTGATGCCGAAGGGTTGCGTCTGGGCCGTTTGGCCAGTGAAATCGCCAAAATCCTGCGGGGCAAAAATAAGCCCACCTACACCCCCCACCTCGACACCGGGGATTTTGTCATTGTTGTCAATGCCGACAAGGTGGCCGTCACCGGTCGCAAGGCTAGCCAAAAGCTGTATCGTCGCCACTCCGGCAGACCGGGCGGGATGAAGGTGGAAACCTTTGAAAAGCTGCAAGCTCGGATTCCGGAGCGGATCATTGAACAGGCCGTGCGGGGGATGTTGCCCAAGAACCGCCTAGGACGGCAGTTGTTCACCAAGCTGAAAGTCTATGCTGGGGCCGACCATCCCCATGCTGCCCAACAACCCCAAGTGCTCGCGATTAAAACCCACGACTCTGACGGGGATGACTAAGGGGGACAGCAAGGGCGTTCAGGGGTCACCCCTCCTGAAGGCACTTCCCCCCATTGCGGTCCTTCCAGGCACTGGCCCCCATCCGGCCACAGACCCTAAGGACAACTCCCGATTCCCCCTCACGATACTTTTGAATCTGAAGGATCCGAAACGATGCAAGAGACTGATCAATCTAGTAAAGCAGTGTACTGGGGTACAGGCCGGAGAAAGTCTTCCGTTGCCCGTGTACGCCTCGTTCCCGGCAGCGGTCAACTGATGATTAATGGCCGTGAAGGCACGGGCTATCTCCAAAACAATCCCCTCTACCTCGCGGCAGTGAAAGCGCCGTTGGAAACCCTGGGCCTAGAGGCTGAGTATGACGTTTTGGTCAAGGTCCATGGGGGCGGTTTAACGGGCCAAGCCGATGCCATCCGCCTCGGTGCAGCTCGTGCCCTGTGTGAGCTGGATCCCGAAAACCGGAAACCCCTCAAAATTGAGGGCTACCTAACCCGCGACCCTCGCTCGAAGGAACGGAAGAAGTACGGCTTACGCAAAGCCCGTAAGGCTCCTCAATACTCCAAGCGTTAATTGTTCGACTTTATTCTCGGCGTTATTCCCGATCGCAACCCTTACCATGGCAAAACCTGATATTCACCCCACTTGGTACCCCGAAGCCAAGGTCTATTGCAACGGCGAGGTGGTCATGACCGTTGGCTCCACCCAGCCGGAAATTCATGTGGATGTGTGGTCTGGTAACCACCCTTTCTACACAGGCACACAGAAGATTATTGACACTGAGGGGCGCGTGGAGCGCTTCCTACGCAAATATGGCATGTTGGAAGAAACCGAAGGGGCTGAGTCCTAGTCCTGGGGTCGTGCTGCTGGTGGCTGCCCAGGGATTTAAGCAACCTGAGCGCAGCGCTGGACAAGGGCTAGTCTCGGCTGGTCAAGTCCTGGGGTAGCGCCGACGGCTGTAACCCTTTTGTCTTTGGTCCTAGGACCATCGTGCTGTTTAAGGAATCCTCGATCGCTGGGGGTTCCTATGCTTGTTTTCACGGCTTGTTTCATTCGGATTAGTTGCAGATCATTCCCCATGGCTGAATCACACTTATTGGAAAAACTGAACTCCGTTGAGCAAACCTTCCATGAGTTGACCCGGCAACTGGCGGATCCCGATATTGCCAGCGACCCCAAGGAGTTCCAGCGGGTAGCCAAGGCCCGATCGTCCCTAGAGGCGGTGGTCTTAGCCTATGAAGAGTGGCAGAAACTGCAAAAGGATTTAGCCGGAGCGCGGCAGATCGCCAAGGAGTCTGGGGGTGACCCGGAACTGAAGGAAATGGCCGATCTGGAGGTGGAGGAACTGGAGGCCAAGTCCGATACCCTAGAGCAACGCCTCAAGATCTTGCTGCTGCCGAAGGATCCCAATGATGATAAGAACATCATGTTGGAAGTGCGGGCGGGAACGGGCGGCGATGAGGCCAGTATTTGGGCGGGGGATTTGGTGCGGATGTATTCGCGCTATGCAGAGAGCAAAAAGTGGCGCGTGAAGCTGCTGAGCGAGTCCCTAGCGGATATGGGGGGCTTTAAGGAGGCGATTTTAGAGATTCAGGGCGAGGGGGTCTATAGCCAGCTTAAGTTTGAGGCGGGGGTACACCGGGTGCAGCGCGTGCCGGTGACGGAGGCCGGGGGACGGGTCCACACTTCAACGGCGACGGTGGCGATTATGCCGGAGGTGGATGATGTGGAAGTGACGATCGATCCCAAGGAGATTGAGATTTCAACGGCTCGATCGGGCGGGGCCGGGGGCCAAAACGTCAACAAAGTGGAAACCGCTGTCGATCTTTTTCACAAGCCAACCGGGATCCGGGTGTTTTGTACCGAAGAGCGATCGCAGCTCCAGAACCGGGAGCGGGCCATGCAGATTTTGCGGGCCAAACTCTATGAAATGAAGCTGCGGGAACAACAGGAGGCCGTGACCTCGATGCGGCGATCGCAGGTGGGCACCGGAGCACGATCGGAAAAAATCCGCACCTATAACTACAAGGACAACCGCGTTACCGATCACCGCCTTGGTCGTAATTTTGCCCTAGAACCGGCCCTGGAGGGCGATCTAGAAGATCTCGTTCAATCCTGCATTAGCCGAGACCAACAGGAGCAGCTAGCCGAGCTAGCGGCTGAGTCCACCGGCAATGCTTAGGGTCGCAAGCTAGCGTCTCAGGCGGATCGATCTCAGGTTAGGTTCCCAGGCGCTGCCGTTGGCCCAGTTTGACAATTAACTTGACCCGCCGCTGAAAATAGCGAATGTCCTGGTCACTGAGGCGGGTTTGCTGCCAAACGGGGCGGGCTTGGAGCCGCTCCCACCAGCGCTGGAGCTGGGGATAGGACACCAGCCAGGGATCGGGGGCGGGCAACAGATGCAGGGCGGTCCCTAGGGTAATGTCGCCGTTGGAGAGCCGATCGCCGCCAAAATAATCGAATTCAGCCAGTAATTCCTCAAAAAAGGCCAAAATCTCCGCTAGCTTGACCTCCGCCTGGGCATAGTTGAGGCTGTGGGGGCTGTCGGCTAACAGCGTCGTAGCGGGTCGGAATAACTTGTTATCGACAAGCATTTGCACCATCCGCGCCCGCGCAAAGTCCGTGGGATTCTGGGGCATGAGGGGAGGGTCGGGGTAGCGGACTTCGAGATAGTCCAAAATCGCCACGGATTCAATCAGGCGCAAATCCCCATCGACCCACACCGGCACCTGGTGAAAGGGATTAATCCGGAGAAAGTCCTCCGTGCGCTGATCCCCATTGAGTTTGAGCGCAACGGGCGTAAATTCAATTTGCTTTTCCAGAAGGGCCAGCCAGACACGGCGGGCATTGGGCGAGAGGGGACTATAGTACAAGGTTGGCATGAGCGGCTAGGCACCCTTGGGCGGCAGGATTCAGGTAAAGGGGTAGGCGGGCGAGTTACGGCTGCAAGGGTGTGGGTGCAGGCTTAACGTGAGTTCGACAAGGGCAGGCCGTGGGCTTACCCCACAAGACACAATCCCCGTAGGATGGGCCTCTGGCCCGTCAATATATTTGCTATCGAACTCACGTAGGCTTACGGGTGAACACTTGGCGATAAACGGGGTCACCCCGCTTGAGGGTGGCAATTTCTCGCTCGGTAGGCACCGGCAGGGGATTCGCAGGCAGCCAGGTTTGGGCCTGGGGGGTAAAGGCGGCATGATCCTGGAAGCAGTCCACCATGGCAGCAGCCACCTCCTCGACATCGGACTGGAGCAAAATCGTGGCTCCGGGGGCGATCGCATCAGCCAGAGCCTGCACCAGTTCGGGCTGGACAACTCGCCGCTTCTGGTGGCGCTTTTTGAACCAGGGATCGGGAAATTGGATAGTGACGTATTGCACAATCCCGGTGGGCAGGGAAGCCAAAATCTGGGCCAAGCTAAGGTTGGCGTTACAGAAGAGGAAGTGGAGGTTAGAGAGGTTGAGGCGATCGCGATCGCCCAGGGCTGCGGTGACCAAGGGTTCCCGAATTTCCAAGCCTAGGAAGTTCCAGTCGGGCCGCAGCGGAGCCAGATCCAACAAAAACCGCCCCCGCGCAGCGCCAATATCGAGGTGCAAAGGGGCTTGCAGATTGCCATAACAACGCTCCCAGTCCGGCAGAGACACACCCTGCTGAAATTTCTGGCTGAGAGGATTAACATGTTGACGAACCCGGACACTCACAGACTTCCTTCAATGCTCCGCTCTGATCTTGGGGTTGTAATGATGGGCGTAATCTGGGGCGTTCATTGCCTTGAACGGCTAACCCCGCAGTCTTTGCCCCTAACAGCCTGGGTTCTCCTCGCCCTCCTGGGGCAGGTTAAG
>JBMTWK010000003.1:0-21423 GCA_049452395.1 Prochlorothrix sp.
CGAGCCTAAGCCTAGGGGTTGCGGGGAAAGCCTCTGTTGCAGGTCAACCCTAAGACAGAACAGCGGTCAAGCTTGATGACTCTAGGACAAAATTAATCCGGTCTTGTTGGTCGCCTTGGAATCGGTCTTGGAGTCGGTCTTGAAGACTGTGTGCCTTGGCCTCTTGGGTTAATTTTCAACAAGGCTAGCCCCTAGCCCCACCCTCAAGAACCTGTCGTGCTGGGTTTCCGGAAACATCGCTTCCCCATAGCCCCTTCCGCTGTCCGGATCAACTGAATCCTGATAGACCCCCGGATCAACCTATCCTGATAGACCCGATCGTCCCCGTTGTGGTCATGGACCATAACCCGGAGTTACGGACGTGTTAGGAAGTCCTCTGAACATCTGAAGAACCTGAACTGTTTGTCATTTTGAGGGGTTAGAAGCGCGAGACCTTTGGAATTTGACCTGTCGCCCCTCATCGCCACAGCCATTTGAGGAATTTGAATGCCGAAACAAATTATTATTGCTGAGCAGCACCGTGTTGCCGCTGTGTTTGCCGAAGATCAAATTGAAGAGCTAATTGTTGCCCAGGGCACCCATCAGATTGGGGATATTTATTTGGGGTTGGTGGAAAATGTGCTGCCGGGGATTGATGCAGCCTTTGTCAATATTGGGGATAGCGATCGCAATGGCTTTATCCATGTCAGTGACCTAGGGCCGTTACGGCTGCGAAGCCGATCGGGGGCCATTACCGAACTGCTGGAACCCAAGCAAAAAGTGCTGGTCCAGGTCATGAAGGAACCCACCGGCAACAAAGGCCCCCGCTTAACGGGCAATATCACCCTACCCGGTCGCTACCTGGTGCTGATGCCCTTCCGGCGCGGCGTTAACCTGTCCCGCCGCATTAACAGCGAGTCCGAGCGCAGCCGGTTGCGGGCGCTGGCGATTTTGGTTAAACCCGCAGGCATGGGCCTTTTGGTGCGGACGGAAGCCGAAGGCATTGCCGAAGAGGCCATTATTGAGGATTTGGAGTTTCTCCAGCGCCAGTGGGAAACGATCCAGCAGGAAAATGACATTACCCGCGCCCCCGCGCTGCTGAACCGGGACGATGACTTTGTGCAGCGGGTGTTGCGGGATATGTACACCGCTGATGTCAACCGGATCGTCGTGGACTCGGTGGCCGGGTTAAAGCGGGTCAAGCAGCACTTGATGAACTGGGGATCGGGCCGCATTCCCCTGGGCCTGTTGATCGACCAACACCGGGAACGGGCCTCCATTTTGGAGTACTTCCGCGTCAATGCCGCCATTCGCGAAGCGGTCAAGCCCCGCGTGGATCTGCCGTCGGGGGGCTACATCATCATTGAGCCAACGGAAGCCCTTACGGTCATTGATGTCAACTCTGGCTCCTTCACCCGATCGGCCACCTCCCGCGAAACGGTGCTCTGGACCAACTTTGAGGCGGCGACGGAAATTGCCCGCCAACTCCGGTTGCGCAACGTCGCCGGGGTCATTGTGGTGGACTTCATTGATATGGACTCCCGCCGCGATCAGCTTCAGGTGCTGAAGCACTTTGAAGATGCCCTCAAGGCCGACAAAGCCCGCCCCCAAATTGCCCAACTCTCAGAACTGGGCTTGGTGGAACTGACCCGGAAACGCCAGGGCCAGAACATCTATGAAAGCTTTGGTCGCCCCTGTCCCACCTGCGGCGGCTTGGGCCATGTGATTCACCTGCCGGGAGAGCCAGATCCCCTGCTCAACCCACCGGCCCTAGAGCTGGAGTCTCGGTCTCGCGCCGCCGTGGCCGATGCTACGCCCCGGTGGTCCCCCAGCAGTAGCCCCCGATCGACCCCCGCCCTCCCCAGCAGTCCCGACAGCGGCAAGTCCAGTTGGCCGGAACGCCGCACCCTGGAAGAAGACAGCCCTGAGGCTAGCGTGGAAAGCAGCCCAGGAGGCAGCAGCTACTATGGCAGCGACAGCCGAGGCTCAACCTTGGAAGCCCACAACAGCCGTCGCCGTCGGCGCAACCCGGACCTCGCCGAGAGTGACAGCGGCAGCAGCTACCGCAGCAGCACCTATGGAACCAGCCCAGAACCGCTCCCAGCAACCCCCAGTCCCACCCCCAGCGCCGAGGGTCGCCGCTCCCGATCGGACTACGGTGCCGAGGGCAGTTCTCGCTTTGGCTCCCGCCGAGGGCGGGTGGTGGGCAAGCCCCCAGAGGTGATTACGGTGCAGATGAACGAGTCGGAGCAGGAGGTCTACTCCTGGATGGGCATTTCGCCCCTGGTCCTGTCCGAGCAGCCCGTGGAAAATCCCCGCAATACGGTGGTGAAGATTCAGACTCCGGAGGAAGCAGCGGGATCTGCACCCTCTACCCCCGCCCTGCCCTCCCCAGCAACCCCGTCCGAAACCGCAAATCCAGGGGCGATCGAGGGTAGCCCTACCCCCACGCTGTCTCCAACCGTTGCAGCGGCCATGGTTGCCGGAGCCTGGGGCACAGAACCCGCTAAGCCTGGGCTTGAGGGCGATCGTGGCCCCTCGGATCCCGATCGCGACAGCTTCTCCAGCCGTCCCAGCAAGGCCCCCATTCCCAAAATTACCGCGACCATTACCCCCACCCTGGGCACCCTCTCCACCCCGGCCCTGCCCACGCCGACCCTCTCCACCCCGGCCCCGGCCCTCAATCCCGTGCCCCCCCTACACCCGACGACCCCCCCGCCCAGCCTTGCCCCCGTCGAGCCACCCGTCGCGGAGTCCCAGGCCAAGCCCAAGCCCCAGGTGGAAAACCGCCGCCGTCGCCGTCGTTCCTCGGCCACCCATGGGGAAGATCTCTAGGACCGGGACAACCCCCCAGGGCCAGCCCCATCCCCCATCTCGGCCTCCCGCGCCCGCCCCCACTCTGACCCCCAGCCTTGACAAGACCGGCGCTGAGGTTGCGGGGGTGGATGAAGTGGGACGGGGGGCCTTGTGTGGCCCGGTGGTGGCGGCGGCAGTGATGCTAGCCCCAGAGGCTGTGGCCCAGCTCCAGGCCCTGGGCCTGACGGACAGTAAGCAACTTTCAGCCCGTCAGCGGCAGGGGTTGGCGGGGGTGATTCGATCCCTAGCCCTAGACTGCCAACTGGGCCTTGCGTCGGTGGCGGAGATCGATCGCCTCAATATTCTCCAAGCCTCCCTGCTAGCCATGCACCGGGCGATCGCCAAACTCCAGCCCATCCCCCACCTCTGCCGCATTGACGGTAACCGATCGGTGCCCCATCTGGTCATTCCCCAGGAAACGTGGGTCCAGGGCGATCGGCGGTGCCCTGCGATCGCGGCGGCGAGTATTGTCGCCAAGGTCTGGCGCGATGCCTTGATGGATCGCCTCGATCGGCGCTATCCCGGTTATGGCATGGCCCAACACAAGGGCTATGGCACCGCCCAGCACCGATCGGCCCTCGCCCGTCTTGGCCCGTCTCCCTGTCACCGCCGCTCCTTTGCCCCCTGCCAACAGCAGCAGCTTACGTTGCTGTAGTCTTCCCCGGAACAGCCGCCCCTTTACCCGCAGACCGTCAGCACTATGTCCCTGTCGATCGCCCACCTTGGCCCCACGGGCACCTATACCGAATGGGCTGCCACCCGCACTGCCCAGTGGCTGAACCAGCAGTCGGGCCAATCCTGCACCCTCCAGCCCTACACCAGCATTGCCCAAACCCTCGCCGCCGTGGCGGAACATCGGGCCGATTTTGGCGTGGTGCCCGTGGAGAACTCGATCGAGGGCAGCGTGACCGTCACTTTGGATACCCTCTGGCAGTGGGATCAGTTGCAGATCCAAAAAGCCTTGGTCCTGCCGATCGCCCATGCCCTCATTAGTGCTGCGCCGGACCTCAGCGCCTTAACCGAAGTTTGCTCCCATCCCCAAGCCCTGGCCCAGTGCCAAGTCTGGACCGAAACCCATGTCCCCCAAGCCCGCTGTGTCCCCCTCAACTCCACCACAGCAGCCCTCGCCTCCTTAGCAGAGCATCCCCAGCGGGCCGTCATTGCCTCGAAGCGGGCCGCAGACCTCTACCAACTGCCGGTTTTGGCCCACCCCATCAACGACTATCCCGACAATTGCACCCGCTTTTGGATCATTAGCCTCGATCCCTCCAGCGCTGGTACCCATACCTCCCTGGCCTTTAGCCTCAATGCCAACATTCCCGGTGCCCTGCTGCGGCCTTTACAAATCCTGGCCGATCGCCACATCAACCTCAGCCGCATCGAGTCCCGCCCCACAAAGCGATCCCTGGGGGACTACCATTTTTTCTTGGATTTAGAGGGCAGCTTGGACCAGGCCACAGTGCGATCGGCAGTGCAGGACTTGGGAGAAGCCACCGAGGTGCTGAAGGTCTTCGGCAGCTATGCCTTAATCGAGCCTTAGGGCACCAGGGAATCCCTTAGGGAAACGGAGCGGGAGGAGCGGGTTTTGAGCCAGTGTTTGGTGTAGAGCCAGAGGCCGGTGTTGACCGCTTGGGTCAGGCTGTAGAGCAAAACCAGAATGCCAAAGGTAATGGCGGTAATCAAGAGGGGGCGACGGTTGAGCAGATCTTGCAGCACCCCCGCCACTAGGGCATCGGGGCGCGTGATGATGTCCCAACTGTTAAAGCGGGGGAACCGACCCAGATAGATCCCGATCGCCGTTAGCCCATGGAGGACCAATTCCGTTGGCCAAACCCAGCGATCGGCCCCCTGCCGCCGCAAATAGTGGCCCAGATTCATCAACGAGACCACATAGGCTTGGAAACCAAAGCCCATAAACAGCAGGTATTGGGGCACCAACACCAGGGTGATCAGCCAAATGGAGTGGACCTGACGAATGTCTTGCACAAGGTGGATTAAGTCCGTCAAGACATAGGGAGCATTGGGCAAAAAGGCCAGCCAAGTGGCCGCGCCCAGCCACCACACCCACGATCGCCGCCCCCGTCCACGAAAGAGCCAAAAGCTCAGAACTAGGGGAATAAAGGCTAAGAAACTATTCCACACCATAAAATCCCGCAGGTTATCCTGGGCCAGATTTAGGGCATAGAAAAGCCAGTGCAAAATTTGTGTCATGGGGCAGAACCGAGTAGACGATCGAACCGAATTGAAGCGGTGGACGATCGCAGGACAAAGCGGGAACTACTGTCATGCCGTGGGGGAATGCTATCTTCACTGACCCAAGTCTCGGTCAGTCTAGGGTGGGTTTGCCGGGGAAATGCGCCGGGGCGGTGCCCCTCAACCGGCGTTGTTTAAGACCCTGGAAGTTGTTCAAGACCCTGGCAGGCGAACCTTTGCCAGCCTAGTACAGTGTGGCAGAAATTCCCCCTCTGTCCTAGTGCGGGCATCTTGCCCGCTTGGTGCGCGAGACGCTCACACTGATGGGTTGAAAACTTACGCCTGGGTCTACTAGGGAAAATTTTATGCAAGTCTATGCCTATCTTGCCTCAAAGATTTCTCCCCCGCAAGGCCCAGGGCAACGCTCTCAATTTGGGAGCATCCCACTTTAGCGATTTAACCGACTGGGTAGGGGCAAACCCCCCGTGGTTGCCCTGGCTTTGGGCCGAAGAGGGTCGGCACGGGGGCACGACCCCTACCCAGCTATCCTCTAAAGTGGGATACACCCCTCAACTTTAATCTCAGCCCTGGTTTTCATCGTTGGGTTAGGGCACCGGGTCTGTCAGGTCGGGTTCGATCGCCATGCCACGATCGAAAACCTCAATATCCCATTGACCCCGACGGGCCGTTTCCACCGTCACATAGCGACCATCGGCGCTAATGCTGGGGTTCCGGAGCCAGCCCCGGTAGCCCTGGGTTAACCGTTGGATCCGGCTCGTGGCACGATCGTACAGTTGCACCTCCAAGCGCCCGCGATCCTGGGCCAGATAGACAATGTAACGACCCGATCGGCTCAGGCTGGGGCTGTCGATCGCCATAGTGCGCCGATTCAAACCGGGCAGGGGCACAAAGCGATTATTCTCCAAATCAAACACCACCAGATCGGTGGTTCCGCCCCGATCGGTCACGTAGGCCACCAAGCGACCATCACCGCTCAAGGCCGGTTGCCGTTCCTGGTAGCGGCTATTGAGGGTAGAAAAGTTCCCCGGACCGCCCGGTACCAAGGGGGCACAGGCCGCAACCGGCAGCAAACCCAGCCCCAGCCCCAGCAGAAAGAGTCTTATAGGGCGAATTCCCAGGGGAAATCGGGGAAATCGGTGGGGGTAAGCCCTAAAACTCATCCTCACCGTAGGGCGATCGGGAAATCAGAGTCGAAGGGGGGCGGCGACGGGGCCGACGGTTGGGATCTCCGCTGGCACGATCGTCCGATCGGGCCGCTTCACCCCGGACCCCATCATCTCCAGCGCCATAGCCCCCCTCGCCATAGCCCCCCTCGCTCCCGCCGCCATAGGCTCCACCGCCATAGGAGCCACTGCCATAACTGCTGTCATAGGCCCCACTGCCCCCATTGCCATACACCGAGGGATCATCCGTCGGATCGATGCCGCCGCCATATTCGCCCCCCAGATCCCCTTCCAGGGCAGTTCCCACCGCCTCAGCTAAGGGAGTACCGTAGGCAGCAGGGTCACTGCTATAGCTGCCCTCTGGGTAAGCACTCGGCCCCGCCGCGCCAACCCCACTGCGGTCCTCATAGCCTCGGTTGTAGCCGTCGGGGTAGCTGCTCGTCGCTACATACCCTGCCCCATAGTCCCCAGCGTAGTCCTGAGGCGGGGCACTGCGAGGGCTAGCTTCAGGGCCATAGCCCCATTCGCTGTAGTCACCGGTGGGCCGATCGCCCCGATCGCGGCTCCGATCGCCTCGGTTCCGGCCCCGATCGCCCCAATCTCCCTCGCCATAGCCCCCCTCATAGCCAGCCCCAGCCCGTCCACCGCCAGCACCACCGCCAGCACCACCGCCAGCACCGCCGTAGGGTGGCGCATTACCAGGACTGGGACTTGGGCCATCCCAGGCATCCCCATAGTCAGAGCCATAATCGGGGCGTTCCAAGGCAGCGCGACGGGTCCGCACCCGGCCTGCATCAGCACGATCGGAGTCTCGATCGCGGCCCCAGTCTAGGGAACGGGGTTGGCGACGGTTATCCCGACGATCGTAGTCTCCCCAGGCATTCCCCTCTTCATAGCCGCTCTCCTGAAAATCGCGACTGCCCCGAATCCGGCGGGCATTGGAAGGGCGCTGGGCATCAAAGCTCTCATAGCCCGGTCCATAATCTTCGGATTGGTACTGGTAGGAGCGGCTCACAGGCCGATCGTCGTCCACCAGCGGCGTGTTGCGCTTGGCCTGTTCCGTGGCGATGTCCCGCAGGCGAATGCTATCTACCGCAAAGAAAACCGTTGAACCGGCGAGCAGAAAAACGCCAAACTGAAGAATGGGGTCCAGTCGCCAAGACTGAAAAAAGAGGATGCCGCCACAGATCAAGGCAATGGCTGCAAAGAAAACATCATAGTCCCGCGCTAAGTTGGGTCGGAACGATCGCAAGAAGTAGAGTCCTGCCCCGGCAAAGGCCAGGATAATACCCATTAAGCTGCCTGCGTTGAGGGAAAAGTTAACCATGAGCGCCTACGCCTGTCCTCAGATCATCCCCCATGGTAACGCCTTCCCTTCCGGATATTTGGCCCCAGCCCAAAAAAGATGTCTGGCCTTGCCCCAAATCCAGAGATCTGGCCCCACTCAAAACCCCAGATCTAGCCCTGCCCTAAACCAGAAATCTGGCCTTGCCAGAATCAGCCACAAAAAAACCCCCGACTGAGCCACGATCGGGTTCCGCTGGGAACACAATCGCACGGGCCTGGGGTTATGGAACTTTTTGATGGTTTTTTGTGATAACTCGGACGGGGGCCTAGCGACCGCGACGGGTGACGCGATCGGTTTGGCTGACAAAAATCAAAGCAGCGGCCACAGGGATAACAACAATTACAGATCCCCAAACCAGGCTCCAGAGAAAGTTTGCTAATGAAGGTGTCATTTTTCTTTAGACCTCTTTATAACGCTGTAGGCTGTGCTTCTTAAGATTCTATAGTGAAGTGTGGATCTAATCTTCTTAACAATTGTTAATAACTGCGCCGTTTATCCCCACTCCTCCCCCCCCAATTTTGCCATGCCTGCTCTACCTCTCTTTGCCCTAGCTTTGGGCCTTGTGCTTGCTGCGCTGACCCTCTGCTTCATCCTGCGCATCGTCCTAACCTGGTACCCCCAGGTGGAACTGACCCGCTTTCCCTTCAACCTCATTTTTGTCCTAACAGAACCGGCCCTCGCCCCAACCCGCAAGATCATCCAGCCCCTCGGCGGCGTTGATATCACCCCCATTATCTGGGTCGGGCTGATTAGCCTGGTGCGGGAGTTACTGCTCGGTCAGCAGGGACTGCTCACCCTAGCGCTACGGGGAATAGTGTAGCCTGAGCCAACAGTGGGCAGAAGAGTGGAATCATCGGTAGTCCCCCAGGTGTAGGGCTAATGCTACGGAACCCAGAGGGTTGCCGTCGCCGATCTCCTGACTGCTAGGGCACTACCGAATCCTCAACCCACGGCTATTGTGCCTGTGTTTCCCTTGAGTAGCTCTCCTGCAAGCCCTCTCCTACAAGCTCTTTACTGAGCGCTCCTTTTCCGCATCAGCAAACCACTGCCCAAGGCCGCAGCCGTGCCCAAAAGCGTCAGGGGTTCCGGGACAGCTTGGGGCGTAGTGGTGAACGCAAAACTGGAAGGGGGCAAGGGAAAGAATGTCGATCCAAAACGTGCCAGAGCAAACAGATTGTTACTGGACCAGTTACACGCGATCGTGGCACAGGCTGCAATGCTGTCCGTAAAGAGAAACTCAGCCACGGGAACACCGAGAACCGGATCGATGGGAACTAAGCTGAAGGAGAAGCCGACGTTAGAGCCGGATGAGATCGCCACTGAACCCGTACCGCTAAGAGGTAACTATTCAGGGGTCTACGAAGTTAGTAGGGTTTCAGCCCTCCGATCGGAGTCCGAAGCAGCTCAAACCATACCAATCCAGGATTTTCAGAGCCTGAAACCCGCATTCTTCCGTGACCCCCTGAATGGTTACCGCTAAGAGCTAGAACATCAGAAGCGGTGAGAGGGGGGATGGGCAAGCTGAAACTAGCCACTAAGTTATTGAGACTGGGCAGGAACAGGCTGAGGGGAAGACTGGAATCATTATCAGAAACGCTGGTCAGAAAATCATCTCGCACACTGTCCGCGAAGCTGACGGTTTCATTCAAGGTAGTCGAGAATGGACCACTACTGAAGGAACCATCGATATTGACGATAAAAGCCGCAGAAGCTGAGTTGGCTCCTAGTACAGTACCGGCAGTTGCGGTTAAGGCCGTTAAGAAAACAGTTTGAAGTCGCATAAGAAAAGATCAAGCTGTTGGATTGAGTGTTCTCATCCTAAGCTACTGTGCCCTTGACCCTATGTCTGGTTCTGTCCGGAATCTTTATCACAGCTTCATCTAGCCAAAACCCAGGAGCTGCGGTGAGTCTCGATCGAATTTTCCCAGCAGCAGCCAATTTTTAGCCAAAATCCCGCTGAATTGCAGGACTTGATCGCTCAGGAGCCACACTAAGAGCGCTGCCCTAGCTATAGACCCGCTGCATAAATTGTTCCACATAGCCGGTGTGGAGGTTCCCCGATTGGAACTCCTTGTCTTCTAGCATTTTTTGGTGGAAGCCGATCGTCGTCGGCAAGCCCGTAATGGCACACTCCCGCAAGGCACGGCGCATCCGTTGAATCGCCGCCTCGCGATCGGGTCCCCAGACAATGATTTTGCCAATCAGGGAGTCGTAATAGGGCGGAATATCATAGTCGGTGTAAACGTGGGAGTCCATGCGCACGCCAGGGCCACCGGGGGGCAGGTAGCCGCTAATCCGTCCAGGATGGGGCCGGAAATTGTGGGCCGGGTCTTCGGCATTGATGCGGCACTCGATCGAATGGCCCCGCAGTTCAATATCCTTCTGTCGCCAGCGCAGTTTCTCGCCCTGGGCAATGCGAATTTGCTCCGCAATCAGATCCAGCCCCGTGACCATTTCCGTCACAGGATGCTCCACCTGGATCCGGGTGTTCATTTCCATAAAGTAGAAATTGCCCTGGCTATCGACCAAAAACTCGATCGTGCCCGCCCCGACGTAATTAATCGACTGGGCCACCTTAACGGCAGCTTGACCCATTTTTTCCCGCAGCTTATCCGTGAGGAAGGGGCTAGGGGACTCTTCCAGCAGCTTTTGGTGACGGCGCTGGAGGGAGCAGTCCCGTTCCCCCAGGTGAATCACATTGCCGTAGCTGTCGGCCAGAATTTGGAACTCGATGTGGCGGGGCTGTTCGATGAATTTTTCAATATACAGGCCGGGATTGCCAAAGGCGGCCTCTGCCTCGCCCTGGGCGGCCAGGAACATCCGGGTTAAGTCCTCCGGTTGCCGCACCAAGCGCATCCCCCGTCCGCCGCCCCCTGCGGTGGCCTTAATCATGAGGGGATAACCAATTTTTTTGGCCAGTTTTTCCGCATCGGCTTCGGTCAGCACCAGCCCTTCGCTCCCCGGCACCGTCGGCACCCCCACACGGGTCACCGTAGCCTTGGCCGTAGACTTGTCCCCCATGGAGCGGATCGCCTCCGGGGTGGGGCCAATGAAGGTGAGGTGGTGATCGGTGCAGATTTCGGCAAAACGGGCGTTTTCGGCCAAGAAACCATAGCCGGGATGGATGGCCCCGGCTTTGCGCGTGAGGGCGGCGGCGATGATATTGGGAATATTGAGGTAGCTTTTGTTGCTGGGGGGATCGCCAATGCAAACGGCTTCGTCCGCCAGTTGGACATGGAGGGCGTGGCGATCGACGGTGGAATGGACGGCAACGGTGGCGATGCCCAATTCTTCGCAGGTTCGCAAAATCCGGAGGGCGATTTCCCCTCGGTTGGCCACAAGAAGTTTTGAAAAGCGCATGGTATCTAATCCATCCATCGATTCCCTGGGCGGGTGGCCGCGCTCTCTGCTTTGGTGACCCCTTCTCGATCGCCCGAAGCCACAAATCCCAAGCTCAAGGGGGATGACTTCGGTCTGGGAGGCGGGGTAACTGAAAGCCTTCAGGCAGTCCAACTCGCAACAATTGATCCTATCATGCAGGGGTCTTTCCCTGATTGGGACCAAGAGGAGAACGGAGGAGCAGCCCATGCGAGTGGCAATGGTATTACCGGGACTGCATCGGGTGGTCCGGGGGGCCGAGGTGGCCTTTGAGGCGATCGCCGCCGAACTGAGTAACTATCCCGATGTGGAGGTGACGCTGTTTGGGGCGGGGCAACCGCGATCGGATCAACCCTATGGCTTTTGTCATGTCCCCTATGTCCCCCGTGAGCGCTTTGAAAAGGGTTGGCCCTTTCTGCCCATTCTGCGCAGTGAATATATCTATGAAGAGCTAAGCTTTACCTGGAACTTGCTCCGCCGCTATCGGGCCGCTGATTTTGATGTCACGGTGACCTGTAGTTATCCCTTTTTGAATTGGTTCCTGCGCTGGCGGCGATCGAGCAAGGCTCCCCTGCGCCCCGCCCATCTTTTTGTCACCCAAAACAGTGATCATCCCGCCTATGACAACCAGAGCGAGTATGCCTGGTTTAGCTGCGAGGGCTTGGTCTGTACCAATTTGGAATACTTTGAGCGCAACCGAGAGCGCTGGCCCAGCACCGTCATTACCAACGGGGTCGATCCCAACCGCTTTTCTCCGCCGGATCCGGCCCAATTGCCCCAACTCCGTGCCCAATTTGACCTCCCCGCCGACAAACCCATCGCCCTAATCGTCAGCGCCTTAATTCCCTCTAAGCGCATCGTAGAGGGGTTGCGGGCAGCGGCCCAGGTGCCAGATTTGCAGGTGGTGGTCTGTGGGGATGGCCCCGATCGCGAGGTGGTGCGCCAAGTGGGCCAAGAGTGCCTGGGCGATCGCTTCCATCCCAAAAAGTTGCCCTATGGCCAAATGCCCGATATCTATCGCGCCGCAGACTTTTTGCTCCACCTCAGCTTGGATGAACCCTTTGGCAATATTTACCTGGAAGCCTTGGCAACGGGGCTGCCGGTGGTGGCCCACGATCGGGAGGTCACCCGCTGGATTGTGGAAGAGACGGCGGTGCTGGTGGATAGCCTCAATCCGGGGGCGATCGTGGCAGGCATGGCCCTCGCCCTCACCCGCAAGTCAGCAGCGGAGGTTCAAGCCCGCTTAGATCTGGTGCAACGGCGCTTTACCTGGCGGGCGATCGGCCAGCAATATTATGAATTCCTGCAATCAACGTTGGCTCAACCGAACAGACTAGGGCAGACCCACCACAGCGGCGACCTCGATCGTTAAATCGGGAAAGGTAAGCGGCGACACAACCCCGCTGGTCAACGTCTTTTGGCTTTGGAAGTCCCCCTGCTGGGGATCCCGAAAAACCTGAAGCCGTCGGCCTGCCATATCCACCACCCAATATTCAGGAATCCCAGCGCGGGCATAGAGTTGGCGCTTGGTGGTCAGATCGTAATTCAGGGTCGAGTCCGCCACCTCTACCAACCAGTAGATATCTTGAGGGGTCGGATGGCGCTGGAGATAGCGGGTATCGGGGGGGGCGCACGATCGCGAGATCCGGTTCCGGCTCAGAATTCGCCAAGGTGATGGGATGGGCCTCAAACACCTCAGCACGCTCCTTCAGCACCCCCCGCAGAGACTTGACCCCGCGATGATTGACAAAGCGGTGTAGTTCGCCCTCTGGATCCCTGTCCCAAATTTCTCCCTCAATCAGTTCACAGCGCCGCCGATCGAGCAACCCCAAAGCCCACATTTGTTGGTAGTCCGCAACAGACCATTTTGTCAGCGTTCGCCTTCCATGAACCTCCCAGACTGCTGGTGATTCTACTAGATCGAATCAGATGTCCCCCAATGCCCCCCTGGGATCTGGGATCGCCGACTTGCAGTCGGCTGTCCTCCCCATGGGATACACAACCTTTCCCCAGCCCCTCACCCTAAATCCCTCTCCCGTGCTGAGAGAGGGACTTTGCAAGCGCTGGATCTGCCCCAGCCCAAACCAGATTCCCTTAGCTACGCAGCGTCACTTGGAATTTCTCCACCAGCGCATCCCGGACCTGTTGATGCACCGGGTCTACCTCCGTGTCGGTGAGGGTGCGATCGATCGCCCGATAAACCAAACGGAACGCCAAGCTCCGCTGGCCCGGAGGGACATGCTCCCCCTGGTACTGGTCAAAGAGGGTCACCCCCTGCAACAGCGACCCCCCTGCCTTGGCCATCGCCTTTTCCAAATCCGCCACAGCGACCTTGGTGGGCACAAAGAAAGCCAGATCGCGATCGGCAGCGGGGAAGCTGGAAAACGCCTGGAAATGGACCCCCGCATCGGCCTGCTTAATCAGGGCATCCAGCAACACATCCAAATCCCACTGAAAGACATAGACCGGCACCGTCAAGTCCCGCTCCTGGGCCAGTTGGGGATAGAGTTGGCCAAAGGTGCCCAGCCGATCGCCATGGATCCACAAAGAAGCCGTGCGACCGGGGTGAAGGCGTTGATCCTGGCGATCGGGGTGGTACTCCACCGCCAAGCCCAAGCGCTGGAAAATACTTTCTACATAGCCCTTGGCCTCATACCAATCCAGGGGCTGCTCCCGGCCACTGCGGATCCAACGGCCCTGACTGGGATCTCCGCCCAGAATCCCCCCCAAACAGTCGGATTCCCCCAAACCCTCCTCATCGGACCAGAAAATCCGACCAATTTCAAAGCCCAGCAACCCCCCATTGCCCTGTTCCAAGTTGTACTGGAAGGCATCGAGGAGACCGGGTAGCAGGTCCGTGCGCAGGGCAGAATATTCCGCAAACAGGGGATTGGCCAGGGTAATTTGGCGGCTTTGGTCCGGTTTGACCAGGGAATAGTGCATTAGCTCCGTCAAGCCCACCGCGCGGCAGGCTTCCCGAATCCGGCGGGTCCACACCTGGTCCTCCGGGAGATAGCCCAGTTCCCCTTCAGCGGGCAAGGTATCGCAAAAATTATCGTAGCCATAGAGGCGGGCGACCTCTTCGATTAGGTCAATTTCCCGCTCCAGATCGCGGTAGCGGTAGGGCGGCACGGTGACCTGCCAAGTGCCCGACTCCGACAGGGGGCTGAGGGTACAGCCCAAGGCCGTGAGGATTTTTTCCACATCTTCAGCCTCCAGCAGCCGATCGCCCTCCGGATGCTCTGGATCCTCAACTTCAACACTGCCGAGCAACTGCTGAACCCGATCGAGGCGCAGTTCGATCGGCTCCGGTTGGCTCTCTGGCCGTCGATCGCCCCAGCCCTGGCTGGTCACCGTCCCCCCCGCAATCTCCAGAATTAGATCGATCGCCCGCTGGCAGGCTTGGGGCAGTTCAACCTGATTCACGCCCCGTTCATAGCGCGTTGAAGCCTCGGTACGCAGCCCCTGGGCACGGGCCGATCTCCGCACCGCCACCGAATCAAACCAAGCCGCCTCTAACAGCAAATTCTGGGTGCCCTCATAGACCTCACTGGACTCACCCCCCATCACCCCCGCAAAGGCCACCGGCTGGTCCTGGGCCGTAATCACCAGGTTTTGGCTGTGGAGTTTGCGGTCTTGACCGTCGAGGGTCGTTAAGGCTTCTCCTTCCTTGGCAAAGCGCACCCCGATCGCCAGGTTTTGCTCACCCGTTAGGCTTTGCAGGCGATCGCGATCGAAGGCGTGCAACGGCTGGCCCCACTCCAGCAACACATAGTTGGTGATATCCACCACATTATTAATGGGGCGAATCCCTGAGGCTTCCAGGCGCTGCCGCAACCAAGCCGGAGAGGGAGCAATGCGCACCCCTTCAATAACCGTGCCAATGTAGAGGGGGCAAGCCTCCACCGCATCCAGGGCAATCGCCAAGGCCGGAGTTTGGGGATAGTCCGCCACCGTCACCTCCGGCAGCGTCAGGGGCACACCCGTCAGCGCTTTCACTTCCCGCGCAATGCCAATCAAGCTCAAGGCATCGGCCCGGTTCGCCGTGGAGGACAGATCCAAAACCACCTCATCCAAGCCCAATAAAGGCCGTGCATCGGCCCCCGGCACCAAATTCTCGGCCCCCAACGTGTCGGGATCAAAAATATGAATTCCTTCGGATTCCTTGCGCAGCCCCACCTCCGCCAAGGAACAAATCATCCCCTCAGACTTGATGCCCCGCAGCTTGGTCTTCTTGAGCTTGAGGTCAATCACCGGCAGATAACTGCCCAGGGTAGCCACCGCAACATAAATGTCCGATCGCACATTGGGCGCACCACAGACGATCGTAGACGGTTCCTCCGCGCCAATATCCACCTGGCACACACTGAGGCGATCGGCATTGGGATGCTGCTGGCGATCGAGAACCTTACCCACCACCACCCCCGCAGCCCAAGCACTGCGATCTTCAATCTCCTCTACCTCAAACCCCGCCATCGTCAAGCGGTGGCCAAGATCTTCAGCCTCAAGGGTTGTTGCCACCAGGGTCCGGAGCCAGTTCAAAGAAATGCGCATGGGTGTTATAGCGTGGATAGGGGTCGAGATCGCGATCAAGCAATTTCAGCCTACTACAGCACTGCACTTCCCCAACACCTCCAACGGTCCTGAAAAGGGGGGATTGGACTGCCCTCAGCGCGGGTGAATCCCACTGTGGAAGCATCGGGATAGGGGTCGTGCGGCTCTCCGCTTCGGTCCAAAACCAGGGCAACCACGGGGGGGTTTGCCCCTACCCAGGCGGTTAAATTGCTAAAGTGGGATGCTCCCGTGGCTTCCTTCCCCCGGTCACTGGCTCAAACCAAGACCGCCCAGGTTAAAATTCCGAGGGGTAGAGTCCCCCTTACTGAGAGTCTTATGGCACACTTATAGAATCGCTCGTATTGGGGAATCCTGATCCCAGAGCGAACCGCATCGACGGGAATCTGGGGATGGATGAATGGAATTCGCCCGTCGAAAAGCTTCTTGGGGTCAACCCCTGGGATCTGTGACCTTATCGCGTGACAGTTGATGCTGTGCCTCTAAACACCACAATCTGCCCCCTTGCCGTGCAACTCAGGGCTGTGTTAGCGCCAGCACAATTTCCCGAAGTCCTAGGCTCAAATTGGCCTGCTGGTCTTGGCTTGACCGTTACTTCCTGTCGTTCCTAGTGGATGGTTGAATGCCGTATTGCTTTAATCCAGCCTGTCCCAATCCTGAAAACCTGGTCAACACCGAGCATTGTCAGGCTTGCGGTGAAAGTTTGTTGCTGCAAGGTCGCTTTGAAGCAATCCGAGGGCTAGGACAAGGCGGCTTTGGGGCTACGTTTCTAGCCAAAAACAAGGGCTTACCTGGGGATCCCCAATGCGTGATTAAGCAGTTGCGGCCCAGTGGTAACGCCCCCAATGTCATGGAGATGGCGCGGGATCTCTTTGGTCGTGAGGCCAAAACCCTCGGAAAAATTGGCAGTCATCCCCAAATTCCCACCCTATTAGACTATTTTGAGGAACGGGCCGAGTTTTACCTCGTTCAGGAATTTGTCAGCGGCCTCACGCTTCAGCAGGAGGTCCGTCAAAACGGCCCCTTTACAGAGGCCGGGGCTAAGCAGTTTTTAAGCGAAATTTTGCCCCTGATCCAATACATCCACGGCCAGCAGGTGATTCACCGCGACATCAAACCGGCCAATATCATCCGCCGGAACCAGGATCGCAAGCTGGTGTTGATTGACTTTGGGGCCGTGAAGGATCAGGTCAATCCCGTGGCTGCCAGTGCTTCAGAGCAAACAGCCTTAACCTCCTATGCCATCGGCACTCCGGGCTATGCCCCACCGGAGCAAATGGCAATGCGCCCGGTCTACAGCAGCGATATCTATGCCCTAGGGGTCACCTGTCTCTTTTTGCTGTCCGGCAAGGCCCCCAAGGACTTTAGCTATGATCCCCGCACGGGGGAAATGCAGTGGCGCAAGGATTTGGATATTAGTGATCACTTTGCGACGGTGCTGGCTAAGATGCTGGATGCATCGGTGAAGCATCGCTACCAGATGGCCAATGATGTCCTGCGGGCGCTGGACATGGAACCCTATTTGGACAGCTTGGCCCAAAGTATGATTAAGCCCGCCACAACAGCGGAGAAAACGGAAATTAAGCCGGAAGGTCGTCGATCCCGGTGGGGAGGGGGCGCGGTGCCCAAGGGGGGCGCGGGGGCTGGTTCCGGTTCAGCGGATTCGACCACGGGCGGATCGAGCCGATCTCGGCAGGTTGCGGATATTGCCGAGCGGATTCGCCAACGCCGCCAAATGGGCAACCCTGGGGGAGCCGCTGGGGGACGGGCCGATTCCACCCAGGTCTTTGCGTCCTCCCGTGCCCGATCGATGCAGGGGGGCAAATCGGGGGGCAACCACGCCGCCAAAGGGGATGCCAAGCCCCCCGCCGATCGCCTCTCCCGAACCCGCGCAACCGCTGAGCACATCCTGAGTCACTACGCCAAGGGCATTCGCGACTTTGCCTTCCATGAACTGAGCGGCATTGACCTTTCTAAGGCGATCTTGGCCGATGGCAACTTCCACGATGCCCGCTTTTTTAAGACCAACCTCCAAGGGGCAGACCTCACCAATACCACCCTCAGCAAGGCCAATTTCAACCAAAGTATTTTGCGGGATGCCATTTTGGTGCGGGCCTATATGAATTACACCAATTTGCAAAACGCTGACCTCCGGGGAGCCGACCTCAGCTATGCCCACCTCAGCAATGCCAACTTGAAGGGGGCCAATCTATCGGGGGCCAATTTAACGGGGGCCAAAGTCACCGAAGAGCAGCTCGCCCAAGCCAAGACCAGTTGGAACACAACCCTGCCCAATGGCAAGGCCAGTTGGCGACAGTAGAAATTTGCCAGGGGCATGAATGGCGATCGGGGAAACCCGTATCATAGGAGAGCAGGAAGCGGCGACGATCGCTCTGCATCAAGACCCAGAACGCAGTTTATGCCGTTTCATAGGCTCCGATCGGGGATTTTCGCGGCCATCCTGAGCCATTCATCCTTTATTCATCCCGTTTTATCATGATTCAATCTCTCCTCACCTCCCGCGCCCCTGCTCCGGTGGCGGGAACGGCTCCGGCAACCGCAACGGTCTGGGGGAGCACCCTGGGCCGGGTGCTTGGGAAGCCATTGTGTTGGCTGCTGGCCACGGTGTTGGTGCTGGGCCAATGGTTTGCGCTGCCTGCGGCTTGGGCCACGAGCTTGTACCAGTTGCCTGCGGCTCCCACGGAAGCGACCTGGGTTTTAGATGAGCCGGAGGTCCTCAGTCGCCTGACGGCCATCCAGTTGCGGGACGACCTCAAGGCGATCGCCCAGGACACTGGCACCGAAGTGCGGATGGTCATTATTGCGCGGGTGGAGTATGGCCAGACCATTCAGGAGTTTATGGATGACCTGCTACAAACCTGGTACCCCACTCCGGCCCAGCAGGTTAATAAAGTCATTGTTGGCCTGGATGTTTTGAGCAATAGCACCGCGATCGCCGTGGGGGCAGGCAGTAATCCCCGCCTCGATCCAGACACCATCGCCAGCATCGCCAACACAACCCTGGCCTACCCCGCCCGCGACGGGGGCCGCTACAATCAGGCCCTGTATGACACCAAGCAACGCCTGGGAGCCATTTTGGCCGGTCAGCCCGACCCCGGTGAACCCCAGGTTGCAGAAGAAGTCTTAAATAACGTCAACCGCACCTACGCGACCGCAGAAGAGACCGAGGGCAGTAATGCCACAACGATCGTGATTGTGGTCCTAGTCATTGCCACCGTGGTGCCCATGGTGACCTATTTCGCCTACGCCCTGCGCTAAGACTGTCCCGCTCCCCGCTCTTGACATACGGTAGGGGCAATCCCCCCGTGGTTGCCCCAGTTTCCCGATCGGTAGGGGCAATCCCCCCGTGGTTGCCCCAGTTTTTGGACCCCAGCAGGTGCAGTTGCGCTCAGTCACATTAGCCTGAAACCCCATAGGGCTGACGATCGCGGTCTAAGCCCAGGACCAACACCCCCAAAGGCGGCAAACACAAATCCAAGGAATAGGGCTGACTATGGAACGACCACTCCTCAGCCCATTTGCCGCCCAAATTGCCCATATTGCTGCCCCCATACTCCCGCGCATCACTGTTAAACAGCTCCGCATAAAACCCAAACTCCGGCACCCCAATCCGGTAGTGAGCATGGGGCTGGGGGGTGAAGTTACAGACCACCACCACAAACTGATCGGGGTTCTGCTCGGCAAGGCCACCACGCCGTAGAAAAGAAATGACACTGTGGCGGTTATCACTGCAATCAATCCAGCGAAAGCCCACGTCATGGAAGTCTTGGCTATAGAGGGCGGGCTGCTGACGATAGAGACGATTCAGATCTTGGCAAAAGCGATAAAACTGTTGATGCTGCGGCTGTTCCAAAAGCTGCCAACTCAAATCCCCCCAAGCATTCCACTCTTCCCACTGCCCCAGTTCTAGGCCCATAAAGGTGGTTTTTTTGCCGGGATGGGCATAGAGAAAGCTACAGAGACAGCGCAGATTCGCAAATTTCTGCCACTCATCCCCGGCCATGCGACTCAAGATCGACCCCTGCCCCCGCACCACATCATCATGGGACAGCACCAGCATAAAATTTTCGCTGTGGTGGTACCACATGGGGAAGGTCACATTGTTGTGGTGGAACTGGCGCAGGTGCGGCTCCATCTGGAAATAGTCCAGCACATCGTGGCTCCAGCCCAGATTCCACTTGAGATTAAAGCCCAAGCCCCCCACATAGGTGGGCCAAGACACCATGGGCCATTCCGTTGACTCTTCCGCGATCGACAGAATCCCCGGAAAATAGTTAAACAACGTATGGTTTAACTGCCGCAAAAACTCCGCTGCTTCAATATTTTCCCGCCCCCCATAGACATTCGGTGCCCATTCCCCCGCCTTGCGGCCATAGTCCAAGTACAACATGGAGGCCACCGCATCCACCCGAATCCCGTCCGCATGGTACTTATCCAGCCAAAACAAGGCATTGGCAATTAAAAAGTTACGAACTTGGGGCTTTTCATAGTCAAAGACAAAGGTGCCCCACTCCGGCTGTTCCCGCTTGCGCGGGTCGGCATATTCATACAGCGGGGTGCCATCGAAATGGCCCAAGCCATGCTCATCCCGCGAAAAGTGCCCCGGCACCCAATCCAGAATCACCCCCAACCCCCGCTGGTGGCACTGGTCAATAAAGTACATCAGCCCCTCTGGGTCGCCAAAGCGGGAAGTCGGCGCATAGTAACCCGTGACCTGGTAGCCCCAGGAGCCGTCAAAGGGATGCTCCGCCAAGGGCATTAGCTCCACATGGGTGTAACCCAGGTCGCAGACATAGGGGATCAGGCGGTGGGCCAGTTCTCGGTAGCTTAAAAAGCGGTGGCGGGGTTGATAGCCAGAGATTGGAACGGGCCGGAAAGGGGGATCGGACGGGGAGTGGGGCGGGAGTTCGGGGGGAGCATCGGTGGGGCGGTGGAGCCAAGAACCCAGGTGAACTTCATAGATGGCGATCGGCTGGGCGAGGGGATCTCGGTTCCGGCGCTGGTGGAGCCAGTCCTGATCTTGCCAAGGGTAGCGATCGAGGTCCGCCACGATCGAAGCCGTCTGGGGCCGCACCTCTTGGTAAAAGCCAACGGGATCCGACTTTCTGTAAACCTGGCCCTGGGCCGTTTGGATTTCGTACTGGTAGCGATCGCCCACCCCGCAGCCCGGAATAAACAATTCCCAAATGCCCCCCTCCTCCATCTGCATCTGGTGCAACCGCCCCTGCCACTGGTTAAAGCTCCCAATCACCGACACCCCCCGCGCCGACGGTGCCCACACCGCAAAATAAACCCCCGCAATGCCATCTAGGGTCATGGGATGGGCACCCAATTTTTCGTAAAGGCGATGGTGGTGCCCTTCTTGGAAGAGATGGCGATCGAAATCCGTAATTTGGGGGGAAGGGAAGCTATAGGGGTCGTAACCCACTTGCTGCTGTCCGTTGGCCTGCTCCAGTCGCAATTGATAATGGGCTGGGGGCTGCTCCTCAAACCAGCCCTCAAAAAAATGGGGATGGTGGACCGCCATCAAGGCATGATCTTGGCGCTCCCCCGGATAGTGGACCCAGGCCGCTACACTGCCGGGAGCATAGGTACGAATCACCCAGCGATCGCCCTCCGCTGTCCTGACCCAATGACACCCCAGCACTGCAAACAGGTCCGGATGCTGGTTCTGAACAATCTGTTCCACTTGGTCGGGGGACAGGCTAGGGGTCATGGCATCAAAATCCAGAAGGTGAGTCAGTCAAAGGGGGCAAAGCCAACAAAGGGGCCTCGACCAGCGCTGTTCCAGGGGAGCATCGGTCTCCAGGCAGATTGCAACCAAAGGTGCCTAATCAGCGCTTACAGTAGTTTTGTGATCCTCAGTTTTGGGATCCTGATTGTTGAAACCGT
>JBMTWK010000004.1:0-20353 GCA_049452395.1 Prochlorothrix sp.
CTCTAAGTTAGTCTCGGATATCTATATCCGAGTCACATCCTCCAAACAGTTGACTTTGGAAGATCGTCAAGGTTTGCACAAAGCTCTCCTGTCTGGGCAGCTTAGTGAGGCAGACTATTCTCGCATCGATCGCATCCTGCACGGACTCCAACAAGGCTACTTACAGATCCAAGATCACAGCTATTTCTCCCAAGCTGCTGCCCCAAAAAAAAATTCTCAACACCAGTGGCAGCGGATCCAATGGAGTCTCAGTTCTCCCTTGAGTTATGTTCCACAGCTTGAACGGCTTGCAGCAAGTCGCGATGCATCTCCGGCGATGTCGCGATAACTAAACCGGGCCATGCCCAATGGGTACAACTGCGCAGCGGCGGCAGTGGCTGACCCTGGTGGTCACTGACAATACACCCCCACTCCTGGGCCATAAAGGCCATCGCCGCCCCATCCAAAAAATTCGCCCGCTTCAGAATCGCCCCCCCATAGGCCCCATCAAAAAAGTCCACCATGCTGGGCCGCTGTTCCTGGTGCGAGTACTCCGTATAAACATCGTAGGCCACATAGCGATCGGGCAAAGCCTGGGCAAAAATCCCCGCGCCTCCGCCCAGATAAATAGTGTGATTTTGGGGCAACGCCCCGATCGGGCGGCACTGTTCCAAGGCATCCGACAAACGGCCCTCTAGAACCCCCGCCCCCCGCAAAGTACAAAAATAGCGATCGCGGGCGGGACTGATTAATAAACAGCCCTCGAATTGCTCCGGACTTAAAACATTCAGAATAATTTGGTAGTTATCAAACCCATCGGCATAGCAGCGAGTGCCATCGATCGGATCCAAGGTCAACAGCAAATCCGAAGACCCGCTACCCTCACTCCCTGGGAACTCAATCCCTGGGAAATATTTGGTATTAAAGGTGCGCTCATGTTCCTCCCCATAGAAGCGGATCTGGGGAAAATAAGCCAAAAGCAAGACTTCCACAAAGGTTTGCACCGACAAATCTGCATCCGTCAGCGCTGAGGCAAAGAAATTGCCGGGATAAGCTTTTTCCGGCTGCTCCACCACGCGGTTTTGGATTTCCTTGGCATAGGCCGCAGCAACCCGCAGGTGGGGCAACAGGGTACTGAAAATTTGGCGAGGGCTAGGACTCAGGGACAGCATGGGAGGATAGGCTTCGTTAAGCGACAAAATGAGAGGACAAGATAAGAAATTGAGATCTAAACCGGTGGAGAAAGGGGAAGAGGGCTTTAAGCCCCCATTTTCATCGGGTTTAATTGGGTTTAATTGGGTTTAATCAGGCTCAAATTGGCGCAATCAGTTGATCAAACAACGCCACAAACTCCGCCGGGGATTGGTTGAGATGAATGCGGTGGATCAGCCCCGACGCAACCAGCTTCGTTGCCTGTTCATGGCTACGATCGCCCTGAAGCGCTGCCGCTAAAATATCCGCCGTCCGGCCACTGCCCTCCACCACCACCACCGATCGCCCCACCTTCACACTCTCCGCCACATCCTGCATCGTAATCCCCCCGCCATTAATCGCCAAGGTCAAAGACGGACAGGAACCCGCCCAGAGTTGGGCTAATTTCGCAATCCAAGGCACTTCATCCCCCCACTCCTGTCCCGCAACCAGACAGAAAAACGGGTGATTTGGCTCCAACCGCGCTTGGTGTCCCGTTTTAGACAGCGTTTCTTGGGGCAAGGCAACCGTACCCCGTGCTGCAACCCCTACTAAGGGAAAATCCACCTTAGTCTTCGCATACGCCTCTCCCATCAATTGCATCACGCCGGACTGCGTACCCCCATCCACTACCCCAAAGCCACTCCTTTGGAGCCAAGGACAGAGCACGGTTTGAAACAGTTGGGTTAGGGTTTCCCAGTGACCCTGTTCTAAGCCGCTAGCCCCCCCCACTAACACCAGCACAGGACGGGGTTGGGATAGGGGAAATATCTGGAAAATCTGCGATAAATCGAGGGCCGGGTCTATTTCCAAGGCTAAGGCTTGGCAACCATTGGCAAAGTGTAACGAAAACGCCGAAGGTGAAGTGATATCCATGGGCAGCAGGCAGGTTTTAAGAAGGTGAGATACCCTTGGGAGGATTGTGGATCGCTGATGAATTGCAGGGCTACACTCCCGAAATCCCGGAAAGCAACGGTGCTAAGGGCACACTATAGCCTCTCAGAGACGCTTACAAGAGTTTACCTTGCCTATTATTGTGGGAAGATGGTGAAGTTGCCCCCTCAACCCCTGATGCTAGGGGTGATAAACACACAAGAATTTTCAGCCAGAATTTTAAGGTTGCTTTGCCTGTTGCCTTCAGTAGACCAGGGCTGACCAGTGCTATAGTACCCCTGAGATCGCGCTACTGGGTTTCGAGCCGTTCAGAACCCATAGGATTCCTGATCCTTCCGATCGCGGCACTACACAGCCATCTTACAAATTCTTGCGAGAGGTTCCTGCTAGAGTAATGACTGCTTCCCCTGCAAACCCTGACTTTGATGACCTCACTTTAGCATCTGTGCTTGCCGATCTCGATCGGATTCAACAGACCCATCGCCAAGCCAACCCCAATCTGTCCCTGATCGAACAAGTGCGGCTCCTGCGAGCCTATAACCGATCGGGCTATACCAACCGTTTGTGGGCCTTAACCGCAGGCAATATCCCAGAACCGCTCTTAGATCTAAGCCTGGATCGATCGGTCCACCTCGCCCAACATCCCGTAGACTTTGCCCACTTCATCGCCGCACTGTCCGATCAGTTCCCCGGCGGCAGCCTACAATCTGCCCTCTATGACTTGGGCCTCAATGCCCTCTCGCGAGTTTTGGCCCTACAACTCATCGGCACCTCAGACTTCACCTCCACCATTGGCGACCTAGGCCAGCCGATCGAAAGCTATCTCCACGCCCTCGACCACCCCACTAGTCTCCGCTTCGAGGCATCCGCCTTCCAAACCCTCCTCCAGGGCCAAGCCTCTGCCGCAGACTTCAATGCCGATCTCTCGGCCTACCATGTCGCCCAAATTCTCCGCCGCGCCCCCAGCCAGTCCGTCGCGGGAGCCATTCGCTTCGTCGATCGAACCCCCTACCCCAAAACCGTCCAAATGTACGTCAAGGAACGGCTGGGCGGCCAACTCCAGGCCCAAGGCTCCCACTTCCTGTTGAGCAATCCCAATCTGGTGAGCGCCCAAATTCAACGCCAACTCAAGGCGTATCTATCCTTGAAGTTCTTGGTCGATCGCCACCTCGGTTGGGCGCAGCGGGTCATCCGGGGCGATCGACGGCTGATGCCCTTCCTAGAGGCCGCTGTGGATCACTTTTTCAACTACCTCACCAGCCACGGTAATCTGCGTTTGCCCGATGATTAGAGGGGAAGGCAAAGGATAGCCAAAGAGAAAGAAGAAGACAGCCGATTACAAATCGGCGATCCCAGGGCGATCCCAGGAGGAAAAGACAAGACAGCCGATTACAAATCGGCGATCCCAGGGCGATCCCAGGGCGATCCCAGGGCGATCTCAGAAGGAAAGACAAAGGCAGCCGATTGCAAATCGGCGATCCCAGGGGAAACTAGGAAAAACTCGGCAAGATGGTAAGCATTCAGGGGGTCACGGAGGAATGCGGGTTTCAGGCTCTGAAAATCCCGGATTGGTACGGTTTGAGCTGCTTCAGACTCCGATCGGAGGGCTGAAACCCTACTAACTTCGTAGACCCCTGAATAGTTACGCAAGATGCTTGTAAATTAGCACTTCCCCTAAGGCTCTGGAGTCTTGGGGGCCGGAGACACAGAAGAAGCTGGGGTGGGTTCGCCGAAGGGATCCCGTGTGGGATCCGTGGACTGGAGTTGTTGCAGCGCCCAGAAGCCTAGCAGGCCCAAGGCGAGGAAAATGGGGAAAAAGAGGGGCCAGGGAAAGGCAGAGCCAGCAGAGGCTGGCGCAGTGCGGCGCAAATCGGCAGCGGGGGCATTGCTAGAAGACTGGGCCGAAGCAGGGTTAGCAGCAGCGTGGGGGAAAGCATCCGATGCAGGATCCGGTGGGAAATGGGGTCCGGTTGACTCTGCTTCAGTGGCGCTGAGTCCGGGTTCGATCGTGGTGGGAATATCGGCTAAATTGGCGGGGATTGCGGCGAGGGCTTCCAGGACACTGTGGGCAGAGGGGTAGCGATCGGCCACCTGATAGGCCAACATTTTCGTGAGCACTGCCGCCAAAATATGGGAAATCGGACAGGGTAAATGCTGCTGCCAGGTGCTGGGATCCCGCGATCGTTGGCCCGTGAGTAGCTCGATCGTAATCATAGCCAGCGCATACAAATCGCTACTTTCCGAATCATCCCCCGTCACCCGTTGCTCCGGTGGGCAGTAGCCCAATTGGCCGGGACTCAGCACCTGGGCACTAGAAGCCGGATCCACACCCGCCGCTAGGATTTGCTCCACCTGTCTCCCCAGGCCAAAATCCACCAGATACACCCGGCCCGACCCTTCCGCCTGAATAATATTTTCGGGGGATAGATTGTGGTGAACAACCCGTTTTTGACGGTGCAGATAGTCGAAAACCCCCAGGAGGTTGCGGAGAAAATCCAAGCACTCCAGTTCAGAAAATGGACCATGGTCCTGGAGAACTTCTCGGTAATTTTTGCCCGGAATATAGTCCCGTGCAATAAAAAAACGTCCATCCTTCTGGAAATAGCCCTGAAACCTAGGGATTTGGGGATGATACAACTCCCCCAAGGCGCTCATCGCTTGGCGCAACGGCTCTTGAACTTGGTTAAAAACTTCTACTCCCCCATCCGACCCCCCCAGCATAAACTCCTTCAGGATCGCAGGCGCATCCTGATTATGGATATTGGCGACCCCATAGGTTCGACTCATCCTCTTCTGACCTAGGACTTGGCGAATCCGGTAGCGCCCCCCAACCACGGCATCGATCGGTAACGCCTGTAAGGCGGGGGGGTGCTCCGGCATGGTGTGCTCTGGGGCGTGCTCTGTAGCGTGCTCTGGGGCGTGCTCTGACATAGTGTGCTCTGGGGCGTGCTCCGGCATAGTGTGCTCTGGGGTGTGCTCTGGCATGGCGTGCTCTGGCATGGTGAAACCTTTCAAAACCCTTCAAGACAGTGCTGCGGGAGCCTTGGAGTCTGTGCCCAGACCCCGCCCCGCATACCAGCCATACCAGAAAAACCCCAAACCATCCGGGGGATCCGCAAGCAATGAGCGAGATGACTAGTACAGCAGGGCGAAAATTCTCACCCCCTTTCTAGTGCGGGCATCTTACCCAACCCAAGGGCAGACCTAAAGGGAATGCCGGTTTTCCAGATCGGCGATCGCCTTCGGCACTGCCGCACTCAGCACCTCATGACCCGTTTCAGTCACGAGAACATCATCCTCAATGCGGATACCAATCCCCAGCCACCGCTCCGGCACCTCAGGCTGATCCTCAGCCGGTTTAAAGTCAGGGCGAATGTACAGGCCCGGTTCAACGGTGACCACCTGGCCTGGTTGGAAAGGAAGCCACTCCTCCCCGACTTTATAAAACCCAGAGTCATGGACATCCAGCCCCAGCCAATGGCCCGTTTTGTGCATATAGAAGGGTTTATACTTCTCTTCCTTGATAATCTCGTCAATATCGCCTTGGAGTAGCCCTAGCTCCAGCAAGCCCTCCACCATGACCCGAACCGCTATGTCGTGGAACTCATTCCAGGGTTTGCCCGGTTGAACAGCGGCGATCGCCTGGGTTTGGGCCTCCAAGACCAACTCATAGAGAATACGCTGTTCAGCGGTAAATTTTTGGCCAACGGGGAAGGTCCGGGTAATATCAGAGTTGTAATAGCCGTAGGAGCAGCCCGCATCAATCAGCAGCAGCTCTCCATCCTGCATTTGGCGGTTATTTTCGGTGTAGTGGAGAATGCAAGCATTGCTGCCAGAGGCCACGATCGAGGGGTAGGCCGGACCTTCCCCAAAGTGTTGACGAAAAACGTATTCCATCTCCGTCTGCACCTGAAATTCATAGAGACCAGGACGCGCATAGTCCATCGCCCGCAAATGGGCTTCAATACCCGCCGCCATCGCCCGCCGCAGATAGGTTAGCTCCGCCTCACTTTTGCGACAGCGGAAGGGATGCAACAGAAATTTAGCATCTTCGATCGCCAGCGGCCCCGTACCCTGTTTGTGGTACTTCCGCAGTTGGGTCCGCCAGTGGCGCAGCACCGTGGCGTTTGTCTTTTCATCGTGGCCCAGGTGGTAGTAAATACGATCGGCCTTCTGCAAGTACTGGGGCAGCTTTTCATCCAATTCCGTCAAGGGATAGGCTTCATCGGCTCCATACAGTTCCTTGGCCTGCTCAATTCCAATGCGATAGCCGCTCCAGGTTTCCTTTTCCGCATCCTTAGGCTGCACAAACAGGACAAACTGGTGTTCTTCATGGTGCGGCGCTAGCACGGCGATCGCGCCTGCTTCCACTAACCCGGTCAGGTAAAAAAAGTCGCTATCTTGGCGAAAGTTATACTCCACATCGTTATGCATCACAGCAGTGGGCGCACTGGCAAAAATGGCCGTCCCTTGGCCAATTTTCTCCATCAGTTGCTGACGACGCTGATGACACTCTTCTAAAAGCGGCTGGGGGGGGACAGGGGCAACGGCGGGCATGGGTTGGATAGACACAGCGTAGGTTTACAGTTCTTAACCTAGCATTTGTGGGTTCTTCCGGGGATGCCTGGGCGATCGCGGGCTGAGCTACCTAGGCGATCGAGCACCGTGACAAAATCCGCCACGATCGCGTTCTGATTCTCCGCTGTCAACCGAGGCACATGGACAAACAAGGCTTGACAAGCTGGATCAGACTGGGGCGATCGACTGAGCCAATCCAAAACCCGGAAATACAAACCATTGCAGACAAAGCGACCGGCATCGGTGCTAATGCGGGTTTGGGTGAGATCAGCCGCAAGGGAGACCAGATCTAAGGAGGTTTGCAGCGCTTTTTCGGGTTTTAGCTCCAATTCAGGGCTAGAATCGGGATCGGGTTCGAGATCACGATCGGGGCTAGGATCGGCATCGGGTTCGGAGTTAAGGCTAGGCTCAGACTCAAGCTCAGCAGCATTTTCCGGTGAGGCTTGGATCGGGCAGTCGATCGCCCGCTGTTCTAGCTCCAAGTGCGATCGCGTCTCCGCCATCCCGCAGCAAATCACAAGATCGGGGGGGTGGTGTTCGATCGCCGATCGTACCGCCTCAAAGGCTCCCTCCACCTCCACCGGCAACCGTCGCAGAAGCTGACAATCGGGAGGTAACTGCTGATTCTGCTGCAATAACCCCAGTAAGTCGTCTGAACTGTTGCTAGCGTGGCGATCGAGCCAAATATCAAACGAGGTCAACAAAAACGAAGCCATAGCAAAAGAGTCACAATAATTTTTTTAAAAAACTAAATCATATCTCCGTAGGGGCGGGTTTTCACCTAAAATCTTACTATCTGACAGTTATTTACCCAAACCCGCCCTCTTTCGCCCAAAACTCTGCCATATCACAATCATTTCCCCAAACCCGCCCTCTTTCTCCCAAAACCCTGCCATATCTCAACCATTACCCCAAACCTGCCCTCTTTCTCCCTAATTTCTGCCATATCGCAACTATTACCCCAAACCTGCCCTCTTTCTCCCTAATTCCTACTATATCGCAATTATTCAGCCAAATTCGCCCTCTTCGCCCAAAACCCTACTACGCCGATTGCAAATCGGCGATCCCAGATCTTTCCAGATCCTTCCAGGTTTTCCCAGGTCTTTCCAGGTTTTCCCAGGTCTTCTCAGGTTTCTCCAGGTTTTGGACAGCCGACTGCAAGTCGGCGATCCTAGGGGGGGATTTTTAGCCAGAGACGGGGAAAATGGCCCCTATGCTTGAATTTGGGGCAGAGGAGAAGGCCCATCCCCAAGGGTTACTTGGTAAATTCGTTGCGTTTTGAGGCGATCGTCGGTGCTAGCCACCAAATCCGCCAGCGTTAGAGATTGGCGCTGAAGCTGCCCCTGAAGCCCAGTAAAGCTATCAGAGCCATCAGAGAGCAAGAATTCGAGCGTTTGTAGCTCTACCCAGGTGCTGAGGTGCTGTAACAACTGGATCAGGGCGCGGCAGTGGGGATGCTCCGGCTGCTGGTGCCAGAGGGGATCGGTCTCATGCTGCTGGTCAAACCCCAATTGCAAAATCTGGCGATCGCGGCCAAACACCGCCGTTGCCACCGGGCGCGTTTCCTCCTGCACCAATAACCCCAACTCCTGGGCTAGGGTTCGGATCCGCTCTAGGCGCTGGTACTGTTCCGCCACCGATCGCTCAGCATCGCGCCACTGGAGCGCTAGGGTCGCCAAATAGGTCTTGAGCAGCAAATGGCCCAGCTTTTCGGCCTTAGTGGCTAAATATTGAGAATTATAGGGAGTTGCCTCGATCAGTAAGGGCACCCGATCGACCATTTCCAGCCCATACCCCTTCAGTCCCGCAATTTTCCGGGGGTTATTGGTAATCAGACAAATCTGCTTTACCCCCAAATCATTCAAAATTTGGGCACCAATTCCATAATTACGCAAATCCGCCGGAAATCCCAGCCGCTCATTAGCCTCCACCGTATCCAGGCCAATATCCTGTAGCGCATAGGCTTTAAGCTTGTTAACCAAGCCAATCCCCCGCCCTTCCTGGCGCAGATACACCACCACCCCAGAGCCGTGGTTGTCAATCATCTTCAGCGCCGCCTGCAACTGCATCCGGCAATCACAGCGCAGCGACCCAAAGGCATCCCCCGTTAAACACTCCGAATGAACCCGCACCATCACCGTTTCCTGGCGAAAACGGCTAACATCCCCCTTAACCAAGGCCACATGCTCGGAATTATCCAATAGGTTGCGGTAGGCGTAGATTTGGAAATGACCAAACTCGCTGGGAAGGTTGGCCACAGTTTCCCGAATCACAAAGCGCTCGTGCTGGAGCCGATAGCTGATTAAATCGGCAATGCTGATAATTTTGAGGTCAAACTGACGGGCATAGTCCACCAGTTGGGGCAACCGAGCCATGGAACCATCGGGATTTTGGATCTCGCAAATGACCCCCGACGGATACAACCCCGCCAGCCGAGCCAGATCCACCGCCGCCTCGGTATGGCCCGCCCGTTTGAGCACCCCGCCCTCCTTGGCCCGGAGCGGGAAAATATGGCCCGGTCGCCGCAGATCGCTGGGTTTAGTGAGGGGATTAATCACAGCTTGAATCGTGCGGGCACGATCGTCGGCGGAAATGCCCGTAGTCACCCCCAAAGCAGGGGAGGCATCGATGCTAACGGTAAAGGCAGTTTGGTTACTGTCGGTGTTGTGGTCCACCATCAAGGGTAGCTCTAGCTGATCGAGCCGTTCCCCAGTCATAGCAAGGCAAATCAAGCCCCGCGCTTCCACCGCCATAAAGTTAATCAAGTCGGGGGTGGCAAACTGGGCTGCACAGATGAGATCTCCCTCGTTTTCGCGGTTTTCATCGTCTACCACGACGATCGCCTTTCCGGCCTTTAAATCGGCAAGGGCTGCGGCGATGGGATCAAAGCTGAACTTGTGGGGCGGTTGCGGGGCGGGGTCAGAGGATTGATCCACAGGAGAGGAGGGACTATTGAACATCCGATGGGACTATTGCTGAGGGATTGCTGAGGGCAATTCTCATCCTAGCAAATCTCGCCTTGCCTCTTACCTAGAATCCTAGAGTTTAGAATCCAACTCTTCCTGTTCCTGTTGAACATCGGGATCTAAGTCTAGGCTGGGATAGGTGCGAGTATAGGACGATCGACCCAGGAGGTGCTGAATTTGGCCCCAAGCCCGGAACCGCAGCCAGCCCACCACCCCATCGGGCAGCACCGTCACCACAATCAAAAACAGCGCCCCCTGGAAAAAGAGCCAAACCTCAGGGAACTGCTCACTGAGCAGACTGCGGCCATAGTTCACCGCCACAGCCCCCACGATCGCCCCCACCAGCGTCGCCCGTCCGCCCACCGCGACCCAAATCACCATCTCGATCGAAAAGGCAATATCCATATACTGGGGCGAAACAATGCCGGACTGCACCGTATAGAGCGCACCCGCAACCCCGGCCATCGCCCCCGACACCGCAAACACCAACACCTTAAACAGCGTGGGGTTATACCCGGAAAAGCGCACCCGACTCTCATCATCCCGAATCGCAATCAACAGGCGGCCAAAACGGCCACTCGTCAGCCAGCGGCAGATCAAATACACCACCGCCAGCAGCAGCACCGTCACCACATAAAAGCGGAACTGCATCGGTGTGCTGCCCACCTGCTGGCCAAACAGAGATTGGGTCGAAGTCTTAAGGCCGTTGGTGCCGTTGATCAGCTTTTGCTGGCCATTAAAGAAGTTAAAGAAGACCACAAGGGCCGCTTGGGTCAGAATGGAGAAGTAAACACCCCGAATCCGGTTCCGAAAGACCAAATAGCCCAAAATCGCCGCCACGGCCATGGGAACGATCACGATCGCCCCAAGGGTAAAGGGGAAAGAATAGAACGGCTGCCAAAAACCGGGCAGCTCCGTCACCCCGTAGAGGGAGAAAAAGTCCGGGAGTTGCCCATCAGGGACTTGTAAGCTGAGGTGCATGGCAAAGGCATAGCCCCCCAAGGCAAAAAAGAGGCCATCGCCCAGGCTTAACAGTCCCGTAAAGCCCCAAATTAAATCAATGCCCAGGGCGACGATCGCGAGGGCTAAGAACCGACCTAATAGGGTCAGGCGAAAGTCTGAAAGCACGAGGGGCATCACTAGCGTGAGGACAAGGATAACCCCCACGATCGCCCCCGCCTCGATCGCAATCTCTCGTTTGCGTTGACTCCCACCGGCCCCCGCTTGCCGCAGTTCCGTTGTTTGGCTCACAGTTTTTTTACTCCTTCAGGAATCATTCAGTGCAGCATCAATACTCAGTAGGGGCAATCCCCCCGTGGTTGCCCTAGTTGGGCCGCAAGAAGCTAATGTATAGGGTTCGGTAGGGGCAATCCCCCCGTGGTTGCCCTAGTTGGGCCGCAAGAAGCTAATGTACAGGATTTGGTAGGGGCAATCCCCCCGTGGTTGCCCTAGTTGGGCTTTCAGAAGGTCAGGTACAGGATTCGGTAGGGGCAATCCTCCCGTAGTTGCCCTAGTTGGGCCTTCAGATGGTTGCCCTAGTTGGGCCGCAAGAAGATCAGCACCGGGGCGCAACCCCTACAGAGATTTGGCCAAAGTGCCCCCCGCCAACATCCTAGGCATCCACAGTACGGCCCTTTTGGGGGAACAATCCAGCGGGGCGCACCTGGAGAAACGCAATAATCAACGCAAAAACCAAAACCTTGGCCATGCTGCTATCCGCAAAGAAATTAATCACACCGAGCACGGGCGCTAGGGCCGCTTGGACCCCTTCGCCGGGAATTTGCATCAGCAGGGTGCCCAGGGTACCCGCACCCACCAGATAGGTCACCACCCCGATCGCCAGGGCTGCAAAAATACTGCCAACCAACTTACCCACACCGCCAATAACCACCACCATAAAGGCATCCACAATATAGTTGCCCCCTAGGTTCGGCCCGACGGACCCTAGCAGCGTAATCGCACAACCGGCAATGCCCGCCAGTCCTGATCCCAATGCAAAGGTCAAGGCATCCACCGTATTGGTGGGAATGCCCAAACAGGCGCTCATGGTGCGGTTTTGGGTCACTGCCCGAATGCGCAAGCCCCAGCTAGACCCCTGGAGGAACCAGTAAATGCCCAGCACGCAGAGAATGGTCAGCACAATAATAAAAAGGCGGGCATAGGGAAATTGCAGAGCACCCACGGAGAGGCCACCTTGGAGCCACTGGGGAGCGGTTACATCGATGTTGCGGGGGCCAAACCAAGGCTTGGCAAGGTTAGGAGAGCGGTTCAGCAGCAGTCCTGTGGTCAGGCTAATACCGCCGGAGAGGGGCAGCAGGGCCGCGATCGCCCAGCCCCGAATCTGTTGCCATTGGGGCAGTTTCCATTGCAACAAGCTCATGCCGCCAAAAAAGAGCGCCACAAACAGCACAATGCCAATATTCATGGCCCAACTGGTGCTGCGAACCCACTGCCGCAGAATCAAGCTCACGCCCCAAGTGGCCAGCAGGGTTTCCAGGGGTCGGCCATAGAGAAAGCGAATCACACCCCGCTCTAGGATGACACCCATGGCTGCGGCAATGAGAAAGGAAGCGGGAAGGGCAATCAGGATATAAAAGTTAAAAAGGGTATCGTTATCGAGGGCTTTGAAGGCGTTTTGCACCACAAAGGTGGTGTAGGCTCCCAGCATCATCAGTTCACCGTGGGCCATGTTAATCACACCCATCAGGCCAAAGACGATCGCCAGACCCAGGGCTGCAATCAATAAAACGGCTCCGATACTCATGCCGTTAAAAATACTGTCTAGAAGAATTTGTAAGGTCACCTGGGTTACCTCTGGGGTTACCGATAAAGTTGGCTCCGATCGCGATCGGGGCACAGGTCAATCTCAATCGAACAAAGTAAATCGACAGGGAGTAAATCGCAATGACTCATACAACAGAGCGGCAATTCCCACCCCCTTGCCAGTGTGGACACCTTGCCCGCGATAGGAATACTGGCAAATCATGAGGTTAACCCGGTCCTTTCCTCCATCCTGCCGCGATCGCCTCTTCCTCAGAGCAAAACCACCGCTCTCCCCGATCTGGATCAATTTTTGTACCTTCATAGTCTTCCATACCGGGCACATGATACAGCTTTTCCCCGGAATCATAGGAAACATTACCTTTGACGTTACAGCCTGCGGGAGCTTGGCCCGATCCGGTTGAACTTGCAGGAACCCGAACCACAGTGACGTTCTGTTGAGTCGGTTCTGGCGTTGCAGCCGGTCTAGGGGTAACGACAGGTTTAGGGGTAGCAGGAGTGGCTTTGGGGGCTTGGGGCGTAGCAGAAATCGGAGCAGGAGCGGTAGGAGTGGCGTTAGATTGAACCGTTGCAGGACGAAGTTGAGAGCTAAATTGATTGAATGCAGCCACAACAGCGCCGATAGCGGCAATGCCAAGCACAGTACCTTTCCAAGCTGTTTTTAAGCCGTTTTTGGGCTTTCTGCGAGTTTGGCCTTGTGTTGATCCAGTTGATCCATAGGAGCGAGGTTGGGGACTGGGCTGCACATTAGAGATGGCCGGAACCCCCTCTAAGCTTGCCTTTGTGGCCTTGAGCTTCCCGTCTTTGCTGCGACCGAGATGATAGGTGACCCGATCGCCAATGCGAGGGCGACGGATAGTTTGGGGTAAGTCACTAATGTGGAGAAACACATCGGGACTGCCATCGTCAGGCCGGATAAAACCAAAGCCTCGATCGTCATTCCACTTCTTCAGTTGACCGCGATTCATCAGTTGCTGAGTTTCGGAGAGTTAGCCTCTGCATTTTACGCGATTAAGCAGTCTCTCCCCCATCACCAGATGAGTTAGTCCGCTAACTTTCCCCCACCCTAACCCCTCTCTTTGGGGAAGAGGGGCCAAGATGTTAATTCTGCTCAACTCTGGAACAAGTTCCAACAAGAGCAGGCAGGGTAAAGGTGCCGTTAAGCCTAGCTTTCCATCTGGTACTTGCCGCCCTTCGCCGGATCAGACCAGTCGCAGGCAAAGCCCTTGGTATCAGGCACATACTGGTTCCAGGGAATCGGATCCACTGCTGCATCCGTGGCGTAGACGATATCAAAGAGACCATCATCCCGCACCTGACCAATCCGAACCCACTTAGAAATGTGGTGGTTGGGGTTCATCTTCACCGGACCTTCCGGTGCATCGAACTCTTGGCCATAGGCCGCCATCCGCACCGCTTCTAGATCCGTGGTTTTAGCCGCTTCCACAGCTTGCTTCCACAGATAGACCATAATATAGGCCGCTTCCATGGGGTCATTGGTTACCCGATCTTCCCCGTATTTGGCCTTAAAGTCAGCAACCCACTTGGTATTAGCCGGATTTTCCACAGTTTGGAAGTAGTTCCAAGCCGCATAGTGACCCACCAGGAACTCAGAGCCAATCTGACGCACTTCTTCCTCAGCAATACTGACGGACATAACCGGATACTTATCGGGGGTCATGCCTGCGCCCTTCAACTGCTTGAAGAATGCAACGTTGCTATCTCCGTTTAAGCTGTTGAAAATCACACCACCATCAGGCAGTTGGGACTTAATTCGGGAGATAATCGGTAAAACCTCAGTATTACCCAGAGGCAGATAGTCTTCACCGACCGTCTCGCCGCCTAGAGCCTTCAGTTGCTCCTTAATAATGGTATTCGCCGTCCGGGGGAACACATAGTCTGACCCCACCAAGAAAAACTTCTTACCCTTATTTTCCAGCAACCAGGACACCGCAGGTTCAATTTGCTGGTTGGGAGCCGCTCCGGTGTAGAAAATGTTCTTGGAGCACTCTTGGCCTTCATACTGAACCGGGTACCACAACATGTGATCCTTCGATTCAAAGACCGGGAGCACGGCCTTACGGCTAGCGGAAGTCCAACACCCAAAGACCACAGAAACTTGGTCTTGATCAATCAGTTTGGTTGCTTTTTCAGCAAAGGTGGGCCAGTCAGATGCGCCATCTTCTTTGACGATCTCGATTTGCTTGCCCAGGATACCGCCTGCTGCGTTAATTTCCGCGATCGCCAGTTCTTCTGCGTCAACCACCGTGGTCTCACTAATGGCCATGGTGCCGCTGAGGGAATGAAGCAAGCCGACTTTGATGGTATCGCCACCACCCGCTGCTGTGCTGTCGGTTGCGGGGGCGGGAGTAGAGGCGCTATCTCCAGCCGTATCAGTTGGGGCAGTTTCACCACCACAGGCTTTGAGGAAGATGCTGGTGCCCAGGGCAGCAGAGCTGTAGATCAGGAACTTGCGTCGCTTCATTCGCGTCATCGGTGGTACTCCACACAGATATAGGGTTCAGAGCAGAGAATCAGGAAGTGGCTTCTATTTTGGGTGCTCTTCTTTTGGAATTTATCGGGTTTTACCCCATAAAGAGCTGTAGTAACCCTTGAACGATCGGGATTCACAGCCCGTTTTTGGCCCATAGCAAATTGAGACTCAACCGAGTCCAAGCTGGTCAAGCGTTGCCGAGGGGTCAAAAGCATTGTAAAAAGCTGCAAAATAGCCCGTTGGTATCACTCCGCTCATATCAAACAGCAAAGGGTATTGAGAAGCCATGGAATGCAGCAAGAGAGACCTGTTGCCCAGCATTTTCCTTGGCAACACAGGTTTTGCAAATTTCCAGAACAATACCTTTACCTCAGACCGGGAAAGCGAGACAACAGGTTAACTTAAGTATTAAGGGTTAAGGTTAACAGTTCTGTCGCTGACCCAGAGAGACGATCGTGAAGAGTGTACATCGCTCAAACTGCCCAACAGGGCAGCCATTGAGAGGCTTGCATCTCTAACAAGGGTTAGTCAAAATTAGCCGCCAGTTGCATTGAGGTGGGCAGAGTAGTCTAAACGAGATGTTGCATGTTGGGGTTGCGCACAAACCTGTCGAGAAGGTTTATGAACTAATCATGGATAACAATCCCCAGGGAAGCCAGAGCCTCTGAGACATCGTTTAGCACAGATACAGGCACACCCACAGACGTGCTCCAAACTGTATGACGAAAGGGCTTGGAAAATTTGTAGTCTAGACTACAAAGAACCCGACGATCGAGATGACAATCCGTGTAGCAAAGGGCGAGTGGACTTTAAACCGGGGATTCCGCTTCGGCTAAATCATGAACTTCCCCTTCGGCAGTTTCCCCAGGGCCAGACTTGGCCAAATAAATCCCGCTGAGGATGACGGCAAAGCCAACCCAGGTGCTGGAACTGAGGCTTTCAGCAAAAATGGCCCAAGCAAGGAGAGCACTGATGATGGGTTCTAGCAGTAAGAAGATAGAAATAAAGCTAGAAGAGAGAGATTTCATACATTCAGCTAAAAGCCGCTGACCTAAGCCCTCAGAAACCAAACCCAGACCAAGAACAGCCAACCAAGCGGAAACCGTTGTCGGGAAAAGTTGGCCCTCTGTGAACCAAACGAGGGGCAGTAACAGACAACTACCGATCGCGCAACGCCACAACAAAATCGTCGTAGCACTAAACCGGTAACGCAGTTGCTCCACCACTAAGAAATAGGCTCCCAGGAACACCGCTGACAACAGCGCATAGCAGTCCCCCAGCAAGTTGCCTTCAGCCCCCGTAAAGTCCTCTAGGCCCAGGGCTAAGGCTCCCCCCAGGGCAATGACCATCCCCAGCAGGAACTTCCAGCCAAAGCGTTGCCGGAGAAAGAGCCAGCCCCCCAGGGTTGTAAACACCGGGGTGAGATTGTTGAGCAGCATCGATTTGGCGACGCTCGTATATTGCAGGGACATGGCCCACAGCACTAAGGTGGTCACCGCCACCAAGCCCACCATCACCAGCAGAATCCATTGGCCAAGGGTGATCGGGGCTTCACGATCGCGCCCCGTGACGATCGCCACTTCCAAACCTGGATCCTCTGCCTCCAAGTCCTGCTGGGTGACCCCTCCCAAGGTACGATCGGCCTGAAACTGCCGATAGGACTGAAACAAGCGCCCCACCCCAAACACCAAACTAAAAATCAGCATTCGGTTAAAAACCGTCCCATTGGGACCCAACTCCTCTTCACTGAGGCGAATAAAAATCGGGGCAAAGGAAACCGACAGGAGCGCAATACACAGGGTGACTAGGGTAGTGAGGTTCGATCGTCCGAGGGCTGGACGGGGCAGGTCAAGTTGAATCATCGCCACAAATCTAAAGGGTGTCTAGAGCGGGACAAAGGGCCGGGACTCCAGTCCATCACTATAGGGAACTTTTGCCCCTGAAAACTGTTCTTCAGGAACTCTCTATGAAGGGACAACGGGCCTCAAGCTGAGCTTTGACATACAGGGGATCCCTGGGGATGGCGATGGGTCATCTCTCCAATACCAAGCAAGGTAAGCTACCGCTGACCTGTATCCCTCAAAGGTTGACCTGAACGAGCAATTTCGTCTTACCGTGCAGCCTCTTCTTCTAGGGCCTGACTCTGTTCATGGGCCTGTAAAAGATAGGCCATAATCCGAGAACTGGACTGATTAACCAAGTAATTCATCCCAATCCCATCCCCCAGGCCACAGGAGAGCTGAAAAACCTGCATGAACTGTTTTACAACAGCGTCTTTCTCCCGAATACTTAGGCGATCGGGGGGCAACAGCACTGGACAAGTCAACTGTTGCGTCTGAGGCTCTGCTTTCCCTTCGAGCCATCCCCCATTGTGGTCTTGAGGGGCCGCAAGACGGTCAGTCCCAAACAGCCCAAAAGCAGGATAGAAGGGTTGCCCCTGTTCAGGATGGGAGGAATCAGACCCCTGGGACCCATCGCTGGGATTAGGCTGGCTGAGATGCGGTTCACCCCCAAACCAAACTTCATCGAAACCGAAAAAAATTCGTTCTTCCTGGTCTAGTTTTAGCAGAATTTGAGTTTTTATCGCGATCGCAGACCCTATAGGTCGATAATCCTGTTGCTTGAGCAAACGCAAATGCTGACTCTGTTCCACTAAGGACAACACATTGGGACAGCTATCCAAACAAGAGATCAGGGTCCAAGTCATCTGCTTGGGAATTTCGCCGTTTCTAGCAACAATGCGGCAGAACTCATAAATAGAGAAGTCAACCCAACCACTGATGAAATTAGGGGGTGCCGTTACCGGGGTCTTCGTTTTTCCCATGATTAGAACTACGATCGAGGTTCACTTGGACTTGATGCTCTTCAGTGGTAAGAGGTCGAGAGGATTGACGCGGGGGTTTCTTGGTCCAATCCCAGTCATGGGCGTGGGGAGAGCCTGAGCCGTGATCGTGGGAGTAATCAACATTGACCTGAGCACGACCATCTGCCCCATAGTAGCGACGCTGTAACAGTTTATCCGTGTCGGGATCCCATTTTTCTTGCCAAGAATGGGGTTGACCTCTTGCCGGTAGGTCTTGTGCTCTACTGCCCATCGTAACCACTCAACTTGGATCTAGCGGTTTTCCTGTTGAGTTCGCTCGATCGTCGCCTTCAAACGCTGGGGATCACCCCGATCGACCATGACCCCATCCTGCAACAAAAAAGCACCATCACAATAGTCCAACTCCAGCAACCGATGGGTCACCCAAAGCGCCGTTAGCTGCTTCTCATGGACCAAAGAACGCACCTGTTTGACCAGATCAATTTGACTTTCGGGATCGAGCAGCGCCGTCGGTTCATCCAGGAGCAGCAGTTGACTGTGGCGGGCGATCGCCCCCGCGATCGCCACCCGCTGCTTTTGGCCCCCACTCAGGGCATAAATAGGCCGCCGCTCCAAATGGCCCAAATTCACCGCCTCCAAACTCTCCCGCACCCGTTGCCGCACCTGGACAGGGTTGAGCCGTTCTTCCACCAAACCAAAGGCCACATCAGCCCCCACCGTCGGCATCACTAACTGGTGATCAGGATTCTGAAACACAAAGCCCGTGGGCCGCAGCAGCTCAATACTGCCGGACTGCACGGGTAACAAACCGGTAATTAACTTTAAAAGCGTAGACTTGCCGCTGCCATTACTACCCAACAGCATCCAAAACTGACCGCGAGGGACGGCAAAATCACAGCCCTTGAGCACAGGCCGATCGTGGCTCCACGCAAAGCTCACCTGCTTCACCTGAAGCCCATAGGCAGCATCCACAGTTGCGTACTCCTTCCGGTTTATTCTGCAAAGGCAAAACCCGGTCGCTTGCCCGTCATGGCAGAACCAGATTTTTCATAAAGTTGGGCTGAGGCGATCTCGCTGCTCACAACGGCAAGCTGCTTGTCGGCTTGGTGCTCACAGGTCAGTTTCAGGATTTTCGGGGTGCCGGTTTCCATCGCTCCCAGCACTGCCTCATAAACAGCCTTTGCGTCGGCTTCTTCCTTGCGCTGCACCGAGAGGGGCATGGGGGTGAACTTGAGGTTTACTTCGATGATGTACATGGGCGATAGGATCAACCGCGTTAAAAGTTGTTTGAAGCTGGAAACGAAGGGAACAGTGACCCTTACCCAAGGGCTGATACCCGCAACCTCCCTAAACCGGTCAGGGGCAATCAGCATGGGGGATTCCAAGATTCCACTGTAGCCTGTCCCCTTCCTTCCTTCAAGGGTGTCAGGGTTAGAAACCCGTGTTGGGTAAGGTGCTGCGCGGGTTATAGCTGCGGATGTCCCGCAGTCGTTCGTAGTATTCTTGTTCCTGAGTGCTGAGGGTCTTAGGGGGGGTAATCACCAGTTTGACCATTTGGTCTCCCCGCCCGCCTTTGTGGGGCCACCCCTTCCCCCGCAGTCGCAAGGACTGCCCCGATCGCACCCCTGCCGGTACATTGACCTTAACCATGCCGTCCGGTGTAGGCACTTCAATTTGGGCACCGAGCACGGCTTCATCGGGGCTAATCGGCACCTCACAGAGGAGATTATCGTCCTCCAGGGTGAAAAAAGGATGGTTTTGCAGCTCAATCACCAAATACAGGTCACCCCGCTGGCTGCTGGTATAGGGATGGGCCTGCCCCTTACCCCGCAATCTGACTTTTTTCCCCGCCTTAACCCCGGCTGGAATCCGCACCGTAATGGTTTCCCCCGCAACACTGAGGCGTTTCTCAACCCCTCGGAAGGCTTCCGCAAAGCTAAGGGTGAGGTTGGCTTCACGATCGAGGGCTTGGGCCGATCGGCCCCCCGCAGCACCCCCACCACTGGCAAAGTCATTAAACCCAAACCCACTACCGGAAGGTTGTCGGTAGGATGAATAACCATTGCTGCCCCCAGCTCCTGGGGTATTGAAGCGACCGAGGAGATCGTTAATAAACTCCTCAAAGTTGTTAAAGCGGCCAAATTCTACATCATCAAAGCCCACGCCCCCTCCGGGCCAGCCGGTGCTGCCACCGCTAGACTGCCCCATCTGTTTCCAGTACTTCCCAAATTGATCGTATTTCTGGCGTTTTTCCTGATCAGAGAGGACTTCGTAGGCTTCACTGACTTCCTTAAATCGAGCCTCAGCAGCGGCGTTGCCGGGATTCATGTCAGGGTGATATTGACGGGCAAGGCGACGAAAGGCTTTTTTAATTTCATCAGCGCTTGCAGACCGATCGACCCCCAACACGCTGTAGTAGTCTTTGAAATCTGTGGTCGCCATTGCCCCATTACTCCTTGACGTGAATGCCGAAAACCTTTTGAACCGCTTAAGTTATGGTTTGTCAAAATCCTGATTTTGTCAAAACTATTGTGGCATGTTCCTTCCAGGGGAAAGGTGTGCTTAACCGCTCTTGGCTGTTTCGGTTGCCCCAGGCTTCCCTCCGGAGGTCCGCTCCAGAAATTCCGACCTAGCATTAGTTTGAGG
>JBMTWK010000005.1:0-20320 GCA_049452395.1 Prochlorothrix sp.
ACCTAATGCCTCCCCTAACCGCCCTAGACACAGCGGGATACAGGCACCGCCCAACCCCACTGCATCGCCCCTCTATCCCTCTTCACCGCCCTCTTCATAGTCGGGAGTCGCCGCAGGACGGGGTTTCGCAGAACTATCTTTTTCACCGCCTTCTTCATAGGCTTCACCGCCTTCTTCGTGGGCCTCACCGCCCTCTTCATGGGCCTCACCCCCTTCTTCGTGGGCCTCACCGCCCTCTTCATGGGCCTCACCGCCCTCTTCATGGGCCTCACCGCCCTCTTCACCGCCCCTGGCGTAGGGACTCGCCGCAGGACTAGGGCTACCCCCTTCTTCGCCACTGTCCCCATAGGGGCTTGCCGTGGGGCTGGGGTTGGCCATGGGGCTGGCCGTTGCAGCGGGGCTAGCAGTCCCCCCTTCCTCGCTACCGTCTGTATAGGCGGCTTCCGTCGCGCTGCCACTGGGACTATTCGCCGTTGCATCAGCACAGGCAACAGCGGTCGTGGTTAATCCGAGGCTCAGAAATAGGGCGATCGCCTTAGAATGCATGATTCACTCACCTCTGTAGTCGTAAAAGGGTTAACGAGATTGAACTTTGACGGTGAGTTTAAGCTTTAAAAAGTAAAGATCTGGGAAAGAGTCTGGGGCAAAGATCGATCCCATCGGGCTTGACCCAAGCTTCGGTCCGGGTGCATCCCACTTTCGCCCATGTGCCCCCTCGGTCCCGCTTGCCCCAACCTCCAAGACCCTTTTCCAGGGAACCCGTCACATCCCAGGACGATCGCGCGATGGCAGACGCGGCCCCAACGGGAGCGTAACTTGGAAGCAACTGCCCTGGTTGACCTGGCTGGACACCGTGATCCGGCCCTGGTGCCGATCGGCAATGGCCTGGGCGATCGCCAGCCCTAACCCCGTGCCACCCTGGTGGTAACTGCGGGCTTGATCTGCTCGCCAAAAGCGATCTAACACCTGGGCAAGCTGGTCCGCCGCAATCCCAATTCCCGTATCCTGAACCCGAACAATGGCGTGGGATGCCGTGGTTTGCAGGGTCAACCTCACGTTTCCGCCCCTTGGCGTGTACTGAAGCGCATTGGTCAGCAAATTGGCAAACAGACGCTGAAGCTGGGCCGCATCCCCTTCAACCATCGCAGGGGTTTGATACTCCACCGTCAGGCTAATGCCGTCTTGGGCCGCCCGATCGCCGTATAAACTTTCTAAATCTTCCAGGAGTTCATCCAAGGGAATCGGGCGCATATCAACGGATTTTTGCAGCCGATGGCGATCGGCACGGGTCAGCATCAGCAAATCCTCAACTAGCTCGCTCATCTGCTCCGCTGCACTGGCGATCGCCGCTAGTTTTTGGGTATCGGCGGGGTGGATGCGCTCCGGATGACTTTGCAGCACCGCCACCGAAGCCCGAATCGCCGTCAACGGGTTGCGCAACTCATGGGATGCATCGGAGGTAAACTGCTGAAGCTGGTTAAAACTGGCGAGCACCGGCTGAAGAGACTGCCGCGTTAGCCACAGCCCCGCCCAGGTCACCAACCCCGAAACCAGCAGAATTCCCCCCAAAAGCTGCTTTCTCAGCCGCTTTAGCTCCTGGTTTAGGGACAAAACCGACGCATTCACCCGCACATAGCCCATCACTTCGCCTCCTGCCTCAGCATCCGCCGTCGTTACTGGCATCACAAAGCTCCGCAAATCCTGCCACACCGACCAGTTGCCCTCCGCTGGAACCACGGCAGGCAGGGCGGCAGGGGGAAACTGCTTCCCCTCCTGGACCATGAGCCGCCGCTGGGCATCAAACCACTCCACACCCTGCCCCTCCGCCGCAAAGGGGCTAGAAATAGACAGAAACACTGTTTTTTCCGTACTATAGGCGGGATCAAACTGATATTTGCCCATAAGCTGCCCTAGGGACAGGGGGGCACCGGGCCGAAGCCGTTGACTGGTCACATAGGGGCTATGGTGCTCTTCCGTAAACAGTTCATGGTATTCGTGCTGGACCGTATTCAAGCTAACGGCGGCAACCGTGGCCACTTCCTGGAGGTGCTGATCAAACTGGTAGCGGCGATCGCGGGCCACCACCCCATAGACTGTCAGGGAAAAAATCGCCACGATCGAGCCAGTAACCCCCAAATAGGAGCACAGCAGCCGATAACGCCAGGATTGCAGCGGCAGGGACTTAAAGATTTGGGTTAAGCCGATATCCCAGGCCATAGACGTTCTCAATAAAGGTAGGAGGAGCACCAGCCTGTTTCAGTTTGCGGCGCAGGCTGCGGAGGTGGACTTTGACCGCTTCCTCGGCGGGGCTATCTTCAAAGGCCCAAACCCGATCGAGAATGACACTACGGCTGAGAACGCGGCTGCCATTGCGCAAAAATAGCTCTAAAATTCGATATTCCGTCGGGGTTAGCTTAACAGCCTCAGGTCCATAGCACACCTGGCAAGTTTGGGGGTCTAGGCTGAGCCTTTCCCACTCCAGCAGGGCGATCGGGGCAACAGTTCCCCGCCGCAGTAACGCCCGGATCCGGGCCAGCAGTTCTGGCAAATCAAAGGGCTTGACCACATAGTCATCCGCCCCCGCATCTAAACCCACAATCTTCTGTTGACTGGTATCGCGGGCAGTCAACATCAAAATCGGGGTTGTCTTGCCCTGTTGGCGCAGTTGGCGACAAAGGCTGATGCCATCCAGCTTGGGCAGCATTAAATCCAGGACAATCAAGTCAAATTGTCCAGTTTCAGCCAAACTTAAGCCTAAATGCCCATCTTGGGCTACTTCAACGGCATAGCGTTGGTCCCGCAGGGCCTCTGCGATGGCTTGGGCAATGCGATCGTCGTCTTCAATAACCAGGAGTTTCACACGCAGGGTTCTGGCTCGGCAGATGCACAGTCGGAGCGGCGGGGGGAATAATCCCAAACCCAGCATGAACTAAACCGGCCCTGCTCCGGAGTGATCTTGAACACCAATCCCCGACAGACCTGAACAGAACAGGATAGGGAGGGGTCACGCCCCCACCGCTACAACTGGGTCTAGCGGACTTCCAGGGAGTCCACCACCACATCCCCGTTGGGATGCACCGTCACCACACTGCGAATTTCTGGCTCAACCTTGCGGGCTTCCCACCCCGGAGTCCCCCCCCCAAAGGTAAAGGTCCAACTGCCATCCGCATTGGTCACATAGGGCGACTCACCCACGGGGCCATGCATCCGGAACTCCGCCTGGTAGACACTCAGTCCCCCACAGGCTTCCTCAATCCGCTGACGGGCAGCATTTTTAGCGGCGCGAACGTTGTCGAGGGGGCCAATATTCTTGGTGTAAGTAGCGGTGCAGTTGAGGCCCGATCGGGCCGTAACGGTGCGATCTGCAGTATTGGCGCTACTGCTGGCCGAAGTACTGCGGCTGGAAGTGCTAGAGCTAGCAGAACTACTAGAACTCACAGAACTGGCCGCACGGGCAGGCACCGTGGAGTAAAGACCGAGGAAATCCCACAGTTCAGTCACGGCAGCGGGTGCGCTGAGGTTGCGCCCTTGGAAGATTTGTTCAACGGTGATGTTTTTGCGATCGTAAAAGTCCTCATTACGATCGTCATCAAAGGCCAAATCGCCCCCTTCCAAGGCCACCCCGCCAAACAGCCCCGAACTGCGGGAATAGGAGATCACATCCCCAAAGGTTTCCGACGCATCCAGCGCCGAATCTCCCACCGGGCCAGCCGTCCCCGAAGCACTCACCCCAAACTCAAAATTGCCATCAATAAGGTCGTCCAAGGCATCCCGATCGCGGAAGAGCAGAATCACATCACTGGACTGCCCCCCAATTTGTAGACCAATGCTGCCCCCTGTCAGGGTCAAAAACGCAGGATTACTCCAACTGCCATCGGGTTGACGCACCACCAGCAAGCCTTTACCCCGTTTGCCGCCCACAATAAAGCCACCCTGGGCTAAATCGGGAATTACGGCAATCCCCACGCTGCTATCAATCAAGCTGCGGGGAATACGGGTGTCGCGATCGTCCATGATCTCGGTAAAGACCTCGACCACATCCTCGATTTTCTCAATGCCATCCTCCCGATCGGCAAGGGCAGGAGGGACCACGGTAGCGGCGATCGTGGTCGCAACGGCCAAGCTCAGCGGTAAAACAAAGCGTTGAAAGGTGTGCATAACAACCTCAAAATTAAACTAGCTTACGGTTAGAGACCTCGAACCCTGTGCCGACAGTCCTGACACGATCGGCGGGGTCAACGAGGCAGAGGGGGCATCGTGCCCAGGGCACAGCCAAAGGGATTGTCTTGAGCACAGCCAAAAACTGCCGACCCGCTAAGGGCCAAACCGAGGACAATCCTGCCGGGGTAGCCCCCAGAGGCATCCTCTCTGTGCATCAGCAACCCCAAGACTGCTGTGGTATAGACTACTAGGCGTACAGACTGCTCAGACAGACAATGGTTTCCACCCAGGGCGATCGACGGTTCCCACCCAGGGCGATCGCCCCACCGCCCCAGCAAAAACATCCGTCGTGACTGTATCCTCTCTTCTTTCTCCCGTTTTTTTGACAACCCTAGTCTTTTTTAAAGAGCTGTCAACGAGTTTATTTCTGAAAAGAATCTGTTAGCCTAGTAGGGAATAATGGGAACCGTTTGGCCGATTTTTCTGACTCCGTAAGCTCCAAAACCGCCAACCCCCGCTAAAGACCCTCCCACAGCCACAGTAACCACCAGCTCCATGAACATTTTCGGTAACCTCCTGGCCCAGCCAACTGCCAACGCTGCCGCTGGACCCCGCATCACCAAGCAGCCCAAAGGGATTGAACTCAAATCCAAGCGCGAGATTGAGATTATGCGGGAGGCTTCCCGAATTGTGGCAACCGTTCTCAAAGAAGTGTCAGAAATCATTGAACCCGGCATGACCACCTGGGATCTGGATGTCCACGCAGAGAAGCGGATTCGGGACATGGGAGCCACCCCCAGCTTCAAGGGCTACCACGGCTTCCCCTGCTCCATTTGCGCCTGCATCAACAACGAAGTGGTCCACGGCATCCCCAACCGCAAAAAGACCATCCGCGAAGGGGATGTGGTCAAAATCGATACCGGAGCCTATTACCAAGGTTTCCATGGCGACTCCTGCATTACGATCGGCGTGGGCCAAGTCAAGCCCGATGCCGCCAAGCTGATCCGAGTTGCCGAAGAGTCCCTCTATAAAGGCATTGCCCAAGTCAAGGCGGGGAACTGCCTGCTGGATCTAGCCGGTGCCATCCAGGACCATGCAGAGAGCCATGGTTTTAGCATTGTGCGGGACTATACCGGCCATGGCGTGGGGCGCAACCTCCACGAGGAGCCATCGGTGTTTAATTTCCGGACCCGTGAAATGCCCAATGTGCGGCTGCGGGCAGGCATGACCCTGGCGATCGAGCCGATCCTCAATGCTGGCTCCCCTCGCACGCGGGTTTTGCGGGACAAGTGGACTGTGGTCACCGTCGATCGTGCTCTCTCGGCCCAGTTTGAACACACGGTGCTAGTCACCGAAGAGGGCTGCGAAATCCTCACCGATCGCACCCAAGTTTAAGACCAAGCTGAAAAAGGGTGCATCCCACTTTTAGAAGAATCTTGGGGTCCATCTCACTGTGGACGGGCCAGTGAGGCTCCTCCCACCCAAGAGATTGTTGTAGGAGAGCCATCTCGGCTGTCCAGAGGCGAAAGTGGGATCCACCCGAATTTTGGTAGGGGTCACGCCCCCGTGCCGACCCTCTTCGAGCAAAACCGGGGTAAGCACAGGGAATTTGCCCCGACCCCATCGGTTCATTTGCCAAATCATTTGCCAAATCATTTGCCAAAGTTGAGATGGACCCAGGTTTTCTGACCCTCTTACCCTAGGGGTCAGGTTTTCTGACCCTCTTACCCTAGGGGTCAGGTTTTCTGACCCTCTATACCGTTACCGTAGGCGCAAAGACCGGGCACGAAATCCGGGCGCGAAGACCACGCCCCAACCCGATCGGGGTCGTACCCACACTTCAGCCCCAGATGAGGGGTGACAAAGCAGCGCAAAATCCGATAGAACTTAAAAGCAGTTTCAGGGTCAGCATTGGCGATTAAATGCCCCTCTTGCACCCTGAGCGATGGTGTGAGCTTTAGGTTATCGCAAAGTATGCCGGTTCAGATTCAATCTTCCCTGACCCCCCCCCAAGAGCGGTGCGACATTCGCCAAGCGGGCCTTAACCCCAACCATTGGTATGTAGCCGCCCTCAGCCGAGAAGTCACAACCCAGCCCTATGCCTTGACCCTCTGGCACCAAAAAATTGTGATCTTTCGGGATAGCCAAGGGCAGGTGCAGGCGATCGAGGACCGCTGTCCCCACCGCCAAGTCAAGCTCAGCCATGGGCAAGTGGTGGGCGATCGCCTCGAATGTGCTTACCACGGTTGGCAGTTTGCGGGGAGCGGAGCCTGTGTTGAGGTGCCCTATTTAGCCGAAGATCAAAAGCTGCCCACCTGCAAGCTCAAAACCTACCCCGTCCAGGAAAAAGACGGCTTTATTTGGGTGTTCCCAGGGGATCCCAGCCTAGCCGCCAGCAAACCCCAGCCCAGCATCCCGGAATGGGATCACTTGAACTATATTGGCAGCGTCACCACGATCGACTGTAAGGTTCATTTCTCCTTTTTAATTGAGAACCTGATGGATATGTACCACGGCCACTTGCACCGGGGCTACCAAGCCTGGGCTTCGGCGGCCTTGGATCGCCTAGAGGAAAGCCCCGATCGCATCGATGCCCACTACACCGCCCAAAGCTACTACCGCATCGACAAAATTTGGTCCATTTCCCAGCTTTTCTTCCCCGCCCTGCGCCAACTGCACCCAGAGCCGCTGGATGTGAGCTATATCTACCCCAACTGGCGATCGACCCTGGGCCAGGATTTTGTCATTACCTGCTTGTTTGCCCCAGTCAACGAAACCCACACCCGCGCCTATTTAGTCCACTTCACCTCCCTCAACGCCTTCTGGCGCTTGCACCGCCTGCCCGTTCCCTTCCGCCGCTGGGTCAAAAATAGCCTCTTTAACGCAGCCAAGGGCCTTCTAGAGGGTTTAGTGCGGGAAGATGTCCTCATGCTAGAAGAGGAGCAAGAATCCTACCTCAAGCACCCAGAGCGGCGTTCCTATGAGCTAAACCGCACGCTCCTGAGTGTGCAACGGTTAATCCAACACCAAGCCCACATCTCCAGCCCCCAGTAACCCACTCCCTCTCATTCCCCAAACAAAGACCGGCCAATGCCCTACGCATCAACCGGCCCATAATGTGCATTAGCTGGTGTCATGCAAGCTAATGCGCATACAGAAACCGGCCAACGCCCTACGCATCAACCGGTTCGTAATGTGCATTAGCTGGTGTCATCCAGTCTGCTGTCCACGTTTAGTATCGATTTTCAGGCAGAAAATGTAAATTCGGGCTTCCACGGATTTATAGGGCCGAATTTAGGCCCCAAATGTGGCTCTATCTCTGTATTTCCCGCTGCCCAGTCCTTTGAGAATTACCGCAGAATTTGGGAGAGCCTCCATCGAGCAGATCCGAGTAATTACGGAGACCGCAGGGCCAAGCCAGCAAGGGAAACAGGGGAAATTTCACCGTCACAGCAGCGGGCGATCGATCGGCCAACCCCCTCAGCACAAGGCTTAGAGGCCCACTGCATCCCACCCCACACCCCCGCTTAGCTTGCTCCCCAACCACAACACAAAACCCCTGAGTTACTCCGTAGAAACTTGGCGGTTTAAAACCCCAAGCCTCCGGTATAACCCAGGGGTTGGTGAGGCAGTCCCCTCAAAGATTTCCTCAGCGCTAGCAATCCTCAAACCATCAGGAGCGATCCGGCTCCCCTCTCCCGCCCTGGGAGAGAATCTGGGGGTGAGGGTTTTAGCCTTTCCCCCCAATGACGGGATGCGCCCGATCGCGGCTGGGCCTAGCTGAGAGTGTTGTCGTCGATCAGCTCCTCATCGTCCAGAATCATGGAGTTACCCCCCTGGCTCTCCAGGGGTGGCCGACGACCGGGCAGACCAAAGCCCCCCAAGGCTTGATCCAGGAAGCTATCCGTATCGGTATCATCCAGAACCACCGGAGACTCGATATCTTCCTTATACATCGGCCCAGAATCATAGCCGCTGTCAGAATCTCCGGGGAAGGAGATGGACTCTTCATAGGCATTAAAGCCCGTCCCGGCTGGGATCAAACGACCGATAATCACGTTTTCCTTCAGACCCCGGAGCCAATCGGATTTGCCCTCGATCGCCGCCTCCGTCAGCACCCGCGTGGTTTCCTGGAAACTGGCCGCCGAGATAAAGCTATCGGTATTGAGGGAAGCTTTGGTAATCCCCAGCAACACCGGCTCATACTTGGCAGGCGCACCGCCCGTAATCGACATGGCCTGGTTGACCTGATCGACTTGGCGCAGTTCCACCAATTCACCGGGAAGCATGGTGGTGTCTCCGCCATCCTCAATCCGGGCCTTGGAAGTCATCTGCCGCACAATCACCTCAATGTGTTTGTCGGAAATATCGATGCCCTGGGAGCGATAGACGGCCTGGACCGCATCCACCAAGAACTTCTGGACCTTCTCAAAGCTGTCGATCGCCGACTCATACAACTGCTCGTCGCCCCGGTTGTTGCGATAGTAGTTGAAGAAGATTTCCAGAATTTCATGGGGGTTGGCAGGACCATCGGTGAGGGGATCCGCAGGGCCAACCCGCTGACCATCGGAGACGATCGCATTCTGGCCAGGGCTAATTTCATACTCCCGCACCGTGCCATCCTCTTCTTCAATGACCTTAATCTCGACCACATCATCCCCGTCGTAGACCACCTGGGCCACCCCCGGTTCGCGGGCCAAAATACAGGCTTCCTTGGGTTTGCGGGCCTCCAGCAGTTCCTCAATCCGGGGCAGACCCTGGATAATATCCCCCGTCTTGGCCCGCTCAAACACCAGCAACACCAAGTTATCGCCCCGTTGCACCAGGCTCTTGTCCTCCACATGGAGCACCGCACCCCCAGACACCCGGTAGGGACGGGCAATGCGGAAGGTCAGCGTACGCCCCTCCACCTTCAGGACTTGGCCCGACTCCGGCAGAATGAGATCGGGGGCAAGGCTAATCCCAGCCACCAACAGATCCCCCACCTTATAGGGAATGGCCCCATCGCCGGGAATCTCCACCGTAAACTGGTCCACATCCCGCACAATCAGCAGGCGACGGACCACCTCCGAGCCTTCCCGGATCCCCTGGACAATACCGCCCCCGTCCAATTTGGCCAAGGTTGAGGTCCGAGCCACCACTGCACCGGGATCAATCTTGTCTTGATCCTTGACCAAAATCTCGGTTTGGGTCCGGCCCTGGACGCTATCCGCCACAATGTCGCGCCGAATCATCAGGGACTCCAGAATCACCAATTGGAGGCGCATCACCTCATCTTCTTCCTCATCGGGGACCAACTCAATGTCGGCCACCAACTGGGAAGCTTCCTGGTTAATTTCGAGGACCAACTGGGTTTGGAGCAAATTCAGCCCCTGGACCGACTTGACCCGCTCATCGTGCTTATAGAGCAGGCGCTGGGTGGCCCGTAAACAAATGGAGCGACCGGCTTCGCTGTTGGAGCTTTGGCTAGGGACCGGTGGCTCATCGGAAACCTGGTACTCTTCCACGGGACGCAGCAGCAGCGCCCCCCCTTCGGGAGTCTCCACATACTGGCCGTAGCAGAGTTTTTCGATCGTCAAACCGGGCATGACCTCATGGCCGGGATAGAGCAACTGCTCATCGTTTTGCAGCCCCACATCGGGATCGTCCAGCAGGTGCAGATCTCCGGGCTTAATGACGATTTCCCGCAGAATATCGTTCTTTTGGGTCACTTCCACGACACCACTGCTTTGGCAGTAGATATCCTTGACCACCTCCGTGCCCGCATCCACATACTGGCCATCTTCCACCAGCAACAGGGAAATATCCTTGTTGACCTCGTGGGTTTCCTCTGGGATCCACAGCAGCGTCCCGCCCTGGGTCACTTCATAGCCGCCCTTGGTCCGCTTTTGCTTGCTGGCCTCCACCCCGGCATACTTGAGGATCCCGCCGGTTTGGGTGCAGTACTGATCGCTAATCAGATCCGCCACCACCTGGTTATGGGTCACTTTGGTGCCGGGAGCCGCCGTCAAGTTAAAGCGCTGGCCATTGCCCGTTTCGATCACATAGTGCTTTTGGCCGTGGGACGACTCCGCCCGGACGCGGGCTTGGTCCAGAATCACGGAAGCCGTGATAATTTCCACCTCTTGGTTGCCTTCACCGCCCTCCGGCAGCCGCACAATCCCGCCATGCTCGGTACAAAGCTTGGTTTCCGCCAGCACATCCCCCACGCTGATGTGGGTGCCGTTGGTGACCACGGGTTCCGCCAAGGGGGGCAGGTTATAGACTTCGCCGGACAGCACCCACATCAAGCCCCCCCGCTGGGCAATGCGGGTAATGTTGCCCTGACGGTCTTTCTTTTCTTCCGGCACAATGCCCTGGAAGAAGACTTCCCCCGCCAAATCGGAGGTTACGTCCTTGGTGGCTTTTTCGGTGGATTTGCTGCTGCGACTGATGAGGGGGGTCTCGGCGACGACCGTCTCTAGGGGCACCCGCTCACCGTCGTTGATATAGAGGGTGGTGCCCTGGGGAATGACCTCTTCGACCCGCTGGTCTGTGCCCTCTAGCACTAACTTAAAGGGCTTATCATCGGTGGTGCCTTCTACCACCCAAGCATCATCACCGTGGCGAGTTCGGAACGCCCGCACCCGTCCATTGTCGGGATATTTCACCACCGCTTCAAATTTGGTTTTGACGGAACCGGCAACTTCCCCGGTGAACACGCCGCCCGTGTGGAAGGTCCGCATGGTGAGCTGGGTGCCCGGTTCGCCGATCGACTGGGCAGCGATAATTCCGACGGCTTCCCCCAGATCGACCAAGTGCTGGTGGGCCAAGCTCCAGCCATAGCAAAGTTGGCACACCGATCGGGCTGCTTCACAGGTCAGGGGCGATCGCACTTTCACTTCCGCAATCCCTGCCACCTTCAGGGCTTCGGTCATCTCTGCGGAAATCGGCTCATTCATGGGGATCACCACTTCCCCGGTTTCGGGATGGAGCGCATCCTCTGCGAGCACTCGCCCAAAGAGCCGATCGCTCAAATTCACCCGAATTTGGTCCCCATCCTTGACGTGGCCCACACTCAAGCCCCGCTTGGTGCCACAGTCCAGCTCCCGCACAATCACATCCTGGGACACATCCACCAGACGACGGGTCAGGTAGCCGGAGTCCGCCGTCCGCAGCGCCGTATCCACCAAGCCTTTCCGGGCACCGTAGGAGGAAATAATGTACTCCGTTACGGTTAGCCCTTCCCGGAAGTTGGTCTTAATGGGCAAGTCAATAATTTCCCCCTGGGGATTGGCCATCAGACCCCGCATCCCCACCAACTGCCGCACCTGGGAAATATTCCCCCGCGCCCCGGAGAAGGCCATCATGTAGACCGAGTTGAGGGGGTCATTGCTCTTAAAGTTGCGGACCACCTCATCTTTGAGGGCTTCGTTGGTGCTGTGCCAGGTGTCAATCACCTTTTGGAACCGCTCCACCTCGGTGATTTCGCCACGGGTATAGCGGGCCTCCGTAGTCCGGATTTGATCCTCGGCCTCCCGGAGCAAGCGCTGTTTTTCCTCCGGCACCTTGAGGTCATCCACGCTAATGGAGACCCCTGCACGGGTGGCATACTCAAACCCCAGGGCTTTGAGATCGTCGGCTACTTCAGCGGTGCGGGCGGTGCCGTGGTGGGTAAAGGCTTGGGAAATCAGGCGCTTGAGTTGTTTTTTGTCGATCACCCGGTTGTAAAAGGTTAAGGTGGGTGAGTCGGCTGCCGGGGTTTGGTCCGGGGTGCGATCGGTTTTGCGAGTGCTGCGTTGCTCAGTCATGGATCTCCACGTCCCCTCAAACTGGATGAACTAAATGAATGGCACGACCCTGTGGCCCAGGGTCTAGGCGGGATTTGGCTCGGATGGGCTTTACACCATGTGCTGGGTGCTCTACACCATTTGCTTGGTTAAGGTGTCATGGATGGTTTTGTTCAAAATGATCCGGCCCGGTGTGGTTTTGATGTACTGGGACACCCGATTGCCCTCGGCATCCTCACGGATCCGACGATACTTATAGGTCAGGGTCCGAATGCCAGACACATCATCGACACTTTCCGTCACCACCTCGTGATCGGCTTCGGGCGACTCCACCGTGCCGTCAAAGCGCACCCAGACATAGGCATGGAGGTCGATTTGCCGCTGCTCTAGGGCCAGGATGACATCATCCATACTGGAGAAGAAGCGATCGGTGCCCTTGCGCGGGAGTCCCGTGGCTAGATCGATCGGATTCTCCGCCGTGAGGTAATAGCAGCCCAACACCATGTCCTGACTGGGGGTGACGATCGGCTGCCCTGTGGCCGGAGAGAGAATATTGTTAGAGGCCATCATCAACAGACGGGCTTCGGCCTGGGACTCCAGGGACAGGGGCACATGGACCGCCATCTGGTCCCCGTCAAAGTCAGCGTTAAAGGCCGGACACACCAAGGGATGCAGTTGGATCGCGCGGCCATCCACCAGGATCGGTTCAAAGGCTTGGATCCCTAAACGGTGCAGCGTCGGTGCCCGGTTCAGCATCACCGGGTGCCCTTCAATCACCTCCTCCAGCACATCCCAAACCATGGGATCGCCCCGTTGGATCATCTTCTTGGCCGCTTTGATATTGTTGACCAAGCCTTGGCGGATTAAGCGGTGGATCACAAAGGGCTGGAACAGTTCGATCGCCATCTCACGGGGCAAACCGCACTGGTAAATCTTCAGCTTCGGACCCACCACAATCACAGAACGACCGGAGTAGTCCACCCGTTTCCCCAGCAGGTTTTGGCGGAAGCGGCCCTGTTTCCCCTCAATAATGTCCGATAGGGACTTGAGGGGGCGGTTATTGGCCCCCACCACCGTGCGGCCCCGGCGACCGTTATCGATGAGGGCATCCACCGCCTCCTGGAGCATCCGCTTTTCGTTGCGGACAATAATTTCCGGAGCCAGAATTTCCTGGAGCCGTGCCAGACGGTTGTTGCGGTTGATGACCCGACGGTAGAGGTCGTTCAGGTCCGAGGTGGCAAAGCGACCCCCATCCAACTGGACCATGGGCCGCAAATCCGGCGGAATCACCGGAATATAGCTCAGCACCATCCAATCCGGACGGGATCCCGTTGCCACAAAGTTATCCACCACCCGCAGGCGCTTAATCAACTTGGCCCGCTTTTGGCCCTTGGAGTTGTTAATCTCCTCCCGCAGGCGCTCGGCTTCAGACTCCAGCTCCAGATCCTGCAAGAGGCGCTGGAGCGCTTCCGCCCCAATGCCCACTTCGATCCCTTCTAGGTCGGAATCCTCGCCGTAAATCTGATCCTCCAACTCCATCCACTGATCTTCCGTCAGGAGCTGCTTGGTTTGCAGTTCGTGGTGGTTGCCGGGATCCAGCACCACATAGGAGTTGAAGTAGACAATCTGCTCCACATCCCGCAGGGGCATATCCAGCAAAATGGAAATATAGCTGGGGATCCCCTTGAGGTACCAAACATGGGTGACGGGGGCGGCGAGCTTGATGTAGCCCATGCGATGGCGGCGCACCCGCGATTCTGTCACCTCCACCCCACAGCGTTCGCAAACAATGCCCCGGTGGCGGACCCGCTTGTATTTGCCGCAGTGGCATTCCCAGTCCTTGGCGGGGCCAAAAATGCGCTCACAAAATAGCCCATCCATTTCGGGCTTGAGGGTGCGGTAGTTGATGGTTTCGGGCTTGGTCACCTCCCCCACCATTTGACCGTTGGGTAAGGTGCGCTCTCCCCAGGTCCGAATGCGATCGGGGGAAGCCAGCCCAATTTTTACGTAGTCAAACCGCTGCTCTAGCTTTGGCATTGCAAACGAGTTCCTCTAGCAAAAGATGAAAGATTGTCAAGATTCTGGAAAGTTTGAGCCATCGGGTGGGCCGTGGCCCCCTAGGTGGGGTTAGCCCAGGGTTGCCGGACCCAGCCGCCGATCGAGGGATCCCTACAGGTCGTCGTCGCCCCCGTCTTCACGGCTAATCGATTCATAGGTGGGGCGAGAGGGCGGACGGCGATGGCTGGGATCCAACATCAGATCCACCTCCGTATCTTCGTTGAGACCGCTGCCTTGGTTTTCCAACTTGTGAACTGAAATATCCAAGCAGAGGGATTGCAACTCCCGCATCAACACCTTGAAGGACTCCGGCGTACCCGGTCGGGGGATGGATTTGCCCTTGACGATCGCATTGAGCGCTTCATTACGGCCCTGCATATCATCGGACTTCACCGTCAGCAGTTCCTGGAGCGTATAGGCTGCGCCAAAGGCTTCCAAGGCCCACACCTCCATTTCCCCGAAGCGCTGACCGCCCTGCTGGGCCTTACCGCCCAAGGGCTGCTGGGTCACCAAGGAATAGGGACCAGTGGACCGGGCGTGGATCTTGTCATCCACCAAGTGCACCAGCTTCAGCATGTAGGCTTTGCCCACCGTCACCGGGCGATCGAAGGGTTCCCCCGTACGGCCATCATAGACCTGGATTTTGCCGGGATCCTCTGGGTTAAAGACCCAATCGCCCTTGCGGTTGCGGGCCTTTTCCAGCTTGCCATGGACCGTTTCCCGCGAAATTTCCGCCCCATACATTTCATCAAAGGGCGTGATCTTAAAGCGGGTCGCCAAGTTCTCCCCAGCCCAGCCCAGCAAGCACTCAAAAATCTGACCCACATTCATCCGGGAGGGCACCCCCAGGGGGTTCAGCACAATATCCAACGGCGTACCATCGGGGAGGTAGGGCATGTCTTCGATCGGCAGAATCCGGGAAATAATCCCCTTATTGCCGTGGCGACCCGCCATCTTATCCCCCACCTGGATCTTGCGCTTCTGGGCCACATAGACCCGCACCACCATATTGGCCCCCGGCGGCAGTTCATCGCCCTGCTCCCGCGTAAAGATCCGCACATCAACCACGCGGCCCTTTTCACCGTTGGGTACCCGCAGGGAGTTATCCCGCACATCCCGCGCCTTTTCCCCGAAAATCGCCCGCAGCAGCTTCTCTTCCGGCGGCTGGTCCGACTCCCCCTTAGGAGTCACTTTCCCCACCAGAATATCCCCCGCATCCACCCAGGCTCCAATGCGGATAATGCCATTTTCATCGAGGTGACGCAGGGCATCTTCCCCAACGTTGGGAATTTCGCGGGTGATTTCCTCCGGGCCAAGCTTGGTTTGGCGGGCCTCAATTTCGTACTTCTCAATGTGGATCGAGGTGTAGACATCCTCCTGCACCAGACGCTCACTGATCAGGATCGCATCCTCGTAGTTGTAGCCCTGCCACGGCATATAGGCCACCAGAACGTTTTGGCCCAAAGCCAACTCGCCCCCTTCCGTAGCAGACCCATCGGCCAAAACCTGACCCGCCACCACTTCATCCCCCTCAAAGGCCAAGGGACGCTGGTTAAGACAGGTGTCTTGGTTCGATCGGTGGTACTTCTGAATGGTGTACTCGTGGATATTCCCCTCTGGATCCTCAACCACCACTTGGTTGGCATCCACATAGGTCACCACCCCATCGGTTTGGCTGACAATGACCATCCCGGAGTCGCGGGCCGCCTGGGCTTCCAAACCCGTCCCCACCAAGGGCCGCTCAGGCCGCAACAGGGGCACCGCCTGCCGTTGCATGTTGGATCCCATCAAGGCACGGTTAGCATCATCATGCTCAATGAAGGGAATCAAGGAGGTGGCCACGGAGATAATTTGCACCGGAGACACCGCCACATAGTCCACCTGGTCGGGGGTGGTGGTGGTAAAGGCTTGGCGGTAGCGTACCGGCACCGTTTCACCAAGGATTTTGCCGGTTTCATCGGTGGACAAATCCCCCGGAGCTACCCGCAGATCGTCCTCTTCATCGGCGGTCATATACTGGGCCGGGAGATCCAAGCGGATGCGGCCATTTTCCACCTTCCGGAAGGGGGTTTCGATGAAACCATAGGAGTTGACGCGGGCATGGGTCGCCAACGAGCCAATCAGACCGGCGTTGGGGCCTTCTGGGGTTTCGATCGGGCAAATCCGGCCATAGTGGGAGGGGTGAATATCCCGCACCGCAAAACCCGCCCGCTCCCGCGTTAAACCGCCCGGACCCAGGGCACTGAGGCGGCGCTTGTGGGTCAACTCCGCTAGGGGGTTGGTCTGGTCCATAAACTGGGACAACTGGGAGGAGCCAAAGAACTCCTTAATGGCCGCCACCAGGGGTTTGGGGTTCACCAAAGAAGCCGGGGTCAAGGAGTCGGCATCGGAAACGGTCATGCGCTCCCGAATAATGCGCTCTAGACGGTTGAGGCCCACCCGCACTTGGTTTTGGAGCAGTTCCCCCACCGATCGCACCCGACGGTTGCCCAAGTGGTCAATGTCGTCGATGCTGCCGATGTCAAATTCCAGGTTAATCAGGTAGTCGATCGCCGCCAAAATATCCCCCGGTGTCAACACCCGCGTGGCATTGGGCACATTGAGGTGGAGCTTTTTGTTGAGCTTGTAGCGACCCACTCGGCCCAAATCGTAGCGTTTGGGATCAAAGAACCGAGACTCTAGCAACTGCTGACCGCCGCTCACCGTGGGGGGTTCACCGGGCCGCAGCTTGCGGTACAGCTCCATCAACGCCTCGTCTTCGTTGTATTCCCCTTCTTTTTCGATCGTCTTATCAAAATACTCTGGGTGGCGCAGGGCTTCGCGGATCTCGTTGGTCGTCAGCCCCAAAGCCTTGAGCAAAACCTGGGCCGACAGCTTCCGAGTCTTATCAATCCGAACCCAGACCAAGCCATTTTTATCGGTCTCAAACTTCAGCCATGCCCCCCGGTTGGGGATGAGGCTGGCATTGTAGGTGCGGCGACCATTTTTGTCGGTTTCCGACTTGTAATAAACCCCAGGACTGCGCACAATCTGGTTGACGATAACCCGCTCGGCCCCGTTGATGATAAAGGTGCCTCGATCGGTCATCAAGGGCAGATCGCCAATAAAGACCTCCTGCTCCTTAATTTCCCCCGTTTCCTTATTGATTAGGCGCGTCGGCACATACATCTGCACCGCATAGGTGCCATCCCGACGCTTGGCTTCGGCTACATCATACTTTGGACTTTTGAGCCTATAATCTTTCCCTAGGAAATGGAGTTCTAACTTGCCTGTATAATCAGAGATAGGCGAGAAGCTCTCCAGCTCCTCAATTAATCCCTCTTCTAAAAACCAACGGAAACTAGACCGCTGAATTTCGACTAAATCAGGCAGAGTAAAAGAGGCAGGGGCGATCGTCGGTTGCGTAGTCATGGGTTTCCTCAGATAAACCTAGCTCTCATGTCGGCAAGGCCGACGAGCGGATAAGTGGGTGAGCGCAACAGCAAGAACGGGCTGTTATCGGGCTGTGATTCCGGGTTAACCAAGGGAATGCCGGAAATCCTCCGCTGTCAGGGGCCAACTGGAGCCACGGTAAAAATGGATGGAACTAGGAAAGTTTTAAGGAAGGCCAAGGGAGAGTAGGGGCTTTCAGGGAGAATTTTAGGGTAACGTTAGGAAGATTCAGGCTGCGGGGCAACCTAGCCTAGGACAGCGAGCGTCCAACGGGTCTAGGGGGGTCACTGGGGCGCTGGGGTCTCAGCAGGGAAGCCTGGGGGCAGACCGGCCTAGGGTCCAAGGAGCAGGGCACTTTGAGATATGATCGGTGCGATGGTGCCATGGGATCAAGCGGTGAATCACCGCTGCTGTCCAGGCAAAGCATCGGGCTGTCAGGGGGAGCGGGGAACAGGCGATCGGGCCAGGAAACTAGGAGAGCAGACCAGAATCCCAAGCTGGAGACCTTTGGCCCCCAAGGGCCACCCCCCAAACCCAAGAGCCGAGACTTAACCCCCGCCAACCCCTATAAACTCCAGTGACCCGACCCCCCCACAGGAGGCTCAGGCAGGAACTGATTCAGAAATCGGGAGCTGAAACAGGGTGCAAGCATTCGCAAAGGTTTGATCCGCCAAGGCTTCTAGGGACACCTGACGCAATTCCGCGACCCGTTCAGCCACATGGCGAACAAAGGCCGGTTCATTCCGTTTTCCACGCTTGGGCACCGGAGCCAGGAAAGGACAGTCGGTTTCCACCAAGAGCCGATCGCTGGGCACCATCACCGCAGAGGCATGGATTTGCTCCGCCTTTTTAAACGTGACCGTACCGCTAAAGCTAATGTAAAACCCCAAATCCAGGAACCACTGGGTTTCCTCCGGCGACCCTCCCCAACAGTGCATCACCCCCCGCACAGGACCATGCTCCGCCCAAAACCGCCGCAAAACCCCCGCCATGGGCGTAGCCGCCTCACGACAGTGGATAATGACCGGTAAGTTGAGAGCCTTAGCAATCTGCAACTGGGCTTCAAAGGCTTGGTGCTGGAGGTCTTGCTGATCCGACTTGTAGAAGTCCAATCCCATTTCGCCGATCGCCACCACCCGCGAGTCTGAAGCCGCCAGTTGCTGAATACGATCGGCCAGCGCCGGAGTCCACTGCTCCACATCAAGGGGATGCAACCCCACAGCAAAGAAGAGTTCCGGAAAGCGATCGCTCAGGCCCTGGAGGGTACTAAACTCTCCCGGTTCGACACAGGAGTGGATGAGGTAAGCAATGCCCGCATCGCGCCAACGCTGTGCCACTTCGGTCAAGTCTTCCTGAAACACAGGAAAGTTTAGATGAACGTGGGTGTCAATTAAGCGCATGACCAGCTTGTCTGATGAGAGGCTGCACAAGAAAGGCTGCACAGGGGCGGGAATTCCTGGGACGAAGGCTGTCCTGGGCCATGCCAATGTCAGGGGAAGAGGCCAAGGAGACCAGGGAGCTAGGGTAGTCGGCAAGTCCGGTTACTCAGCAGGGGTATAGGGTTCCACTTGCTTGCGGAAAGCACGGGCAATGCGAGCTTTGCGATTAGCTCCGGTGTTGGGATGGAGCACCCCTCGCTTCACAGCCTTGTCAATTTTGCTGTAGGCTGCTGCCATGGTGGCTTGCACCGTTTGCTTGGCTTCATCGCTGGGGCTTGCAGTATACTGCTCCACAGCGGCGATATAGGTCTTGGTCAAAGTTTTGATGGCAGACTTGTAAGATTTATTCCGAAGACGGTTACGCTCCGCGATTTGAACGCGCTTAATGGCAGATTTAATATTGGCCACGGTAGTCAGATCCAGCTTGCTGAAGACTAAAATTCCACATCTAGCTATCCTAGCAGCTTATGGTCAAGTTGTTGCGACTTGTTTGTAACAATCTTGACGGACAGAGGCAGAGGGGCAAACAGCAGGTGTAAGGGGCCAGTCCCCCAGGGCTGCTACGGTCTTGGATCCCCAGCGGATCAGCGCCCTTGAACTTGGCGACAGGGCACAGCCTCGCCTTTGCGACAGGGCACAACCAGAAGCATCCCACTCCCAGGGGGACGCTTCAGGGGGCTGTGGGACTTGGCGCACGTGTCTCAATACGGTGATCCCACGTTCACTAATGCACCCCTCATCCCCCAGCCCCTTCTCCCAAGACGGGCGAAACCGAAAAGCTGCTTCTATCTCACGCAAACAGCTTTTCGGTTTGGTTTGCTAGGGTAACAGACCGTTACAGCGCGGCCAGAGTTGTTTCAAGGACGGGGTGGAAATAGAAGGCAAAGGCTAGGAGGGTATAGGTAGCTAGCAGCAGGGTTCCTTCGAGCCAGTTAGAGTTACCATCACTGCTGATAGAGTTGCAAATCAGCACGGCCACGGCCACGGCAACCAGTTCAAAGGGGTTAAAGTTGAGGTCCATGGGTTGACCCACGATCCAACCCACCAAAACGAGGACGGGGGCCACAAAGAGGGAGATTTGCATACTCGATCCCATGGCGACGGAAATCGAGAGGTCCATTTTGTTTTTCATGGCCACGGTCACAGCGGTGGCATGTTCAGCGGCGTTGCCAATGATGGGGAGCAGAATAACCCCGGTGAAGAGTTGGGACAGGCCCAAGGCTTCTGTGGCCACTTCCAGGGATCCCACGAGCAGTTCCGACTCCACCGCGACGAGAACCGTAGCCACTAACAGCACACCGGTCCAGAGCAGCAGATTCGGTTTTTCTTCGTGTTCTTCTGCGTGGGCAGCGGGGGCGGTCTCTTCGCCGGTTTCGCCGCTGGTGCTCGGTGCTGCTTCCTCACCGTCTGCCACCCCAACATCGTAGAGATAGGCGTGGGTTTTCATGGAGAAGAGCAGGG
>JBMTWK010000006.1:0-20176 GCA_049452395.1 Prochlorothrix sp.
TCTTGGGGATCCTCGGTCCACCTTAAAAATCTCTTTATAAATTAGCTCTTAGTGGTTTGCTACCCGGCCCAGCTTAACCAGGTGTTTATGAATCTGTTGAGCAATGCCATTGATGCGATCGAGGCCAGGGCAAAAGCTGACCTCAAGGCCGATCGTGCCGCCGATCGATCTAGGAGCAACGCAGAACCCATAACCGATGCTGAAAGCCAGTCATCTCCCTCCGATTCCGCTCCCTCCGATTCCGCTCCCATCGGCCAAATCACAATTACGACCCAGATGCTACAACGGCCCGATCGCAACTGGGCTGAAATTCAAATTACAGATGATGGCATGGGGATGACTTCAGAAGTCCAAAGCCAAATTTTTAATCCTTTTTTCACCACAAAGCCAGTGGGACAAGGCACCGGAATGGGCATGTCCATTGCCTATCAAATTATTGTCGATCGCCACAAAGGTCGGCTCATCTGCTGTTCTGAATTAGGCCAAGGGACAACCTTTAAAATTCGGATTCCCCTGGCTGAATAACCCCCCAACTGGGTAATCCATCTCGCACTTGTGGGGAATTACAACAGCAGTTCCGGGGGTGCATCCCACTTGAGAAGAATCTTGGTAGGGGTCGTGCCCCCGTGCCGACCCTCTTCGGCCCAAAGCCAGGGCAACCACAGGGGGTTTGCCCCCAACCCTTGTACAGCAGGGCGGCAATTCCCATCCCCTTTCCAGTGCGGGCATCTTGCCCGCGTCGTGAGCGAGACGCTCACACTGGTCGGTGCATCGTAAGCGAGACGCTCAAACTGGTGCCCGCGTCGTGAGCGAGACGCTCAAACTGGTGGGTGTAAAACTTATGCCTTGGTCTACTAGGCGTTTGGGTCTATCCCACTTTGGACGGGCCAGTGAGGCTCCTCCCACCCAAGAGGTTATTGTGGGATAGCCGGTCCGGCTGTCCATAGGTACAAGTGGAAGACACCCAGGCGTTCCCCCCAGCGGGAATATGCTCCCAACAGAATATGCCCCCAAATATGCCCCCAACAATTGGGCCTGTCTCCTGGATCATGTCCAGACCTGGACACCGACTGGTAATATCCCCTATAGCTGTCATGGGGGCATTTTTCCGCCAAACCGAGGTTATCTAACAGAGCAAAATCGTTCTGGGGTGGCCCTTGGCCTCAGGATAACGGAACGGTGACCCCCGGCCCTTGCTGTCCCCTGAGCGGGTTCATTCATTCCCTTATCACCCTCAGTTTGTAGAACTCCTATGGCTCCTTCTGCCGAAGACTTGGCTGCGATCGATCGCGAACTATCCAAACGTTTTATTCACTTAGATCCCGCCGGATATTTTTTGATTTACCTCGATCGGGAAGCCCAACTGATCTGCGCCAAGCATTTCACCAACGAGATTAACGACAAAGGACTAGCGGTCGATCCAGAAACCGGCAAACCCTTCCCCGTGCGCGGAGCCGTAGCACGACAACCCACCGCAGTCTTTACCGGACGCACTGCAAAAGAGTTGGGCATGAAAATCACCGAAGAAACCCAGCCCTGCCCCCTAACCAAGTTGGATCATGCGCTGTATCTGGGGCGGGAGTTTGTCCGGGCTGAGCAGGCGCTCATCAGTGGCGAAGCCTATATTCAGGATTAAGTGACGATCGGGATCTAATTTGCCTGAGTTGCCTGAGTTGCCTGACCCAGTGCTGCGACGGGAGCGGGACCGGAGGGCGGGGGAAGGGGGGCCGCACGGTGCCCATGGCGTGGGGAGGACTGTCCTATGGTTCAATAGGGAGAGACTCCAAGGTGAGGCGTAGGGTCGATCGTGGGGGCTTGGACCCCGTAGATAGACTCCCAGGTCTATACCCCGTGCCTGGACCGCCGATCGCCCTGGATTTTGATAAACCCCATAAATGAAAGGATCAAGAAAGACCCATGGCTGAAATTTTCGGTGGACTCCCGTTCTTTATTCTCTTTTTGGCAATCTTCTTTGGGATGGCCGTTGGTCTGTTCTTCACCCTGCGGGCCGCTAAACTCTTCTAAATGCCCTAGTTTCTGGGACATCAGGAACGCTGGGGGTGGGCTGTGCCCACCCTGTTTTTTTGGGGATCTATCGCGGTTTTTGACGGATTACGGAGACTTGCGGCGATCGACTTAATCTTCAGCCGCCTCTTCGTCTTCGATCGCCTGAATTGCCAACAGCAACTCCTCTTCTTTCTCCTCAAACTCCTCCTCCTCCAGATCTCCCAAATCAAAGGCCAGTTGCAGCGCGAGCAGCTCCTTTTGTAGCGCCTCCTTATCGCTCAAGCCCCCATCCGCTCGATCGAGAATTTGCTTGCCAATCCACATCACCCCCGTTACCGGAGCCGTCAGGGGCGCAAATAACCATTGCACAATTAAAACCATCGCCGTTTAACCCTCCACATTCTCTCGTTTCCCCATTCTAACGAACTTCTTCCGGCTGAACCTGCCCCCCCTGTGTCAAGCAGGGTTGCTCAGAACAGGCTTTAATATAGGTTCCGTAGACTTGTGCAAGCAGTAACACACCAGACCTATGGCTAACACAGTCCAGTCTCCCTACAGTCGCCAACAACTGACCGCCTGGTTACAGGGCCTTCTGACCATTGCCTGGGCCGATGGCCACTTTGACGAAGAAGAAAAGCAGCTCATCACCTCCCTCACCGAAGACGAACTGGTTCCCAGCATCAGCCTGGAACCCTTTGAGCCAATTTCCGGCGCGGATTTGGCGGTAGCCCTGGGAACCGACGAGCCACTGCGCAATAACTTTCTGCGGACAGCGGTGATGGTGGCCTTGGCCGATGGGGTCTATAGCAATACAGAAGACGTGGTTCTCCATGAATTCTGTACAGCCTTGGGCCTTGAAGATCGCATCATTGAATCCCTCCGGGCAACCCTCTACCACCGGGGCGAAGAAACCGTGGAGGCCCATGCCGCCGCCAGCCCGCTCCATCCCCCAGAACACCACCCAGGGCTAGATGTTTTGCATCCAGCGCGGGATTGGCTGGATGGCCTAGAGGTGCACGATCCCCAACTGGCCCGCTTTCTCTGTAAGTTAATTCCGCCTCAATGTCCCTTTGAGCGGGATGTGAGCCTATTTGGCCACAAAGTCGTCCATATTCCCCCCCTCTGCAAGCTCAATCCCTTCTATGAGCAACTGGTGGGCCTCCGCTTCCGTGCTTTGTCTTACCTTGCTGATGAGTGCGGTGAAGATGTCCGACCCTACTGTTAAATCTAGCGCTACTCAATCTAGCGCTACCGTTAGCCCCTCCTCGATCGCCCCAACCCTCGAAACCCTAACCCCAGAGGTCTTGGTGGTGGGGGGAGGCGCGGGGGGAACGGCGGCAGCCCTCCAAGCGGCGCGGCGGGGGGCTAAGACCTTGCTGGTGAGCGAGGGGCCATGGTTGGGGGGAATGCTGACCAGTGCCGGAGTCGTGGCCCCCGATGGCAACGAATTACTGAGCCTGCAAACGGGCCTTTGGGGAGCCTTTGTGCGGGAGTTGGCCCGCCAGCAGCCGGGGGGCTTGGACCAAGCTTGGGTCAGTTTTTGGACCTATGAACCGGCGATCGGGGCGGCGATTTTTGCCCAGTGGGTGCGGCGGGAGCCAAATTTAACCTGGATCGTCGGGGGGGCACCCGTGGCGGTGGATCGATCGGGCGATCGCCTCACCACGGTGCGCTTTGCCACCTTTCAGGTCGCAGCCCCCATCATTCTGGACGGTACAGAACTGGGGGATCTACTGGCCCTGGGGGAAGTGCCCCACCGCTGGGGCTGGGAAGCCCAGGAACAATGGCAGGAACCCAGCGCCCCTCCGGCGGCGGATCTCGATCCAGCGGCCCAAAAACTGCCCTACTGCCGCTATCCCGTCCAAGCCCCCACCTGGGTGGTGCTGCTCCAGGACTACGGTGAGGGGGCAGCGGCTCCCCCCATTGCGCCACCGCCCAATTGGGACGGGGGATCGGCCTTTGCCGGGGCTTGGGCCAAGCATGGGCCGGAATCATTTTTGAACTATGGCCGCTTGGCGGGCGATCGCTTCATGATCAACTGGCCCATCCACGGCAACGACTACGGCGAAGGCTTAGACCGGCTGCGGGGATCCGAGGCCGATCGTCGCAGCTTTTTGCAAGAAGCCCGCTGGCATAGTCAGGGCTTTGCCTACTGGATCCAAAACAACCTCGGTGCCCGCTATGGCCTTGCGCCCCAAGCTTTCCCCGTCTTGCCCCCCGGTCTGGGCGATCATTTGGGGGTCTCTGGCACCGGAACCCTCGGCGGTGGAGCCTATGCCCTCCATCCCTACTACCGCGAAAGTCGTCGCCTGCGGGGGCTAGTGACCGTGCGGGAGCAGGATCTATTGCCCGATCCCAGTACCCACATCGCACCCCTGCCCAGGGACTCCAGCGGCCAAATTACGGCGATCGCCCTGGGCAACTATCCCAACGATCACCACTACCCCAGCGGGGACATTGCCCTAGCCCCCAAAGCCTGCCGTTGGGGCGGACGCTGGACCGGCACCCCCTTTGCTTTGCCCTACGGGTGCCTGGTGCCTGAAAGCACCGATGGGCTATTGGTCTGCGAAAAAAATATTTCCGTCTCCCACATGGCCAACGGGGCCACCCGGCTTCAGCCCTTGGTGTTGGGGTTAGGGCAGGCGGCGGGGATGGCAGCGGCCCTGTGCATAGAGCGGGGCTGTCAACCCAGGGATCTGCCGGTGATGGCACTTCAGGAGGCGCTTTTGAGCGATCCCACAGCCCCCGCAGCGGTGATTCCCAGCTTTGACCAAGTGCCCCACCAAGCCCACTGGTTGCTGGCCCAGCGCCGAGTCATGCAAACTTCTCCAGTCCCTCCAGATAACCCTGGGGCAGTTTCAGCTTGGGTTGGCTCTACGGATCCCAATACAGATCCGGGCATCCCCGCCGATCGCCCCCGGCCCACCGATCCAACCCAGTCCCAACCGCCCCCGATCGGTCCCAGCCCCCTCCCCGAAACCAGCCAACCCCTCCTCACCCTCACCGGCACCCTCACCGTCCAAGCGCCCCAGCACTACCACTTCACCCCCCAATCTCGCCCCGCTGACCTCTCCGGCCCCGCCAACGCTTCAACCGCCCCGCCCCGCAGCTTGCCCAGTCCCCTCACCCTAGTCACCCTCTGCCCCCACATTAACCAACAGCTCGCCACCGCCCGATCGGGCCAAACCCTGACCCTGACCGGAGCCTTGAACCGATCGGAATCGTGGTTTCGGATCGATGCCCTGGTCCTGGCAGAGCCATAGGCTTGGGCGGGGAGCTAGGAATTCTGCCAGTATCCCGCTGGCTCCCCCTAGACTTTGTATGATGAGCTAGGCACACTCTAGGCACGTTCTAGGCACGTTCTAGGAGCAGCCGCCCTGGCCCTAGCCGAGTTGAGCGTCAAGACAGCGATCGCGTTGCCGAGGCCACCCCAGCGTCAAATTCCCAACCGCGCCCAACCGCCTTGGGGAACCGCGCCCGGTTGGATGAGGAAAAGAGCAAGTCTTGATAGAATTGGTAGGTCTTGCCCTCCCTGCCGTCAGCGAGAACCAAGCGAATCGGTACAGGTTGCCAGAAAAAGTAGGGGTCTTGGGAACCTGGACTCCCGCCCTTGGGGGCAGTGTAAAACCAAAGGGACTCCGGTAGTTCTAGAGGCGACTGCCCATGAATGGGGAAGCCCGTGCTATACCGTAGGTGAGCGTCGGGTAGTTCACTCTGTATCCTATATCAATGGGTTCGGCTCGATCCCAATCCCAGACTCGGCAGCACCATGTCGCTGAATCCGGGCGTTAAAGAGGGGCCGAGGGGTTGCAGCCGCCCCCAGCGCGGTAACCTTTCCCTCTCACGAACAACCCAAACAAGCCGAGAACAGACCCCCGCAGCGCCTCCCTTCCGGGCCGAGCGACTGTCCGGACGGTCTAGTTCTTGCTGGATTAGGCAAATTGGTAAGCCATCGAGGAGCGTAAGTAAATGGCAAATACAGAACTTATCCAGTTGCTGGAACAAGGCGTAGACTCCTGGAATCAGTGGCGTGAGTCTAATCCTCAAGCGGAGGTGGATTTAAGTCACGCTGCCTTGATTGGTTGGATTTTGAGTGGAGCCAACTTGAGAGGCGCAAATTTCCAAGGCGCAGACCTCAGCGGTGTCTCGTTGAACAATGCCGATCTGACCGAGGCTAATCTGAGCGGTGCTCGTATGTTTGGGGCTGACCTCAAGAAGAGCAAGCTCGATCGGGCCAAGTTAGTGAAAACGAATCTCAACCGGGTGGATGCTCAACATGCCAGCTTTAACGGCTCCAATTTAGAGTCTGCCAACATGGTCGGAGCAGAACTGGCCTATGCAGACCTCAGCGGGGCCAGCCTCAAGGGCGCTAACCTAGAGCGGGCAGACCTCACCCGTGCCACCCTGAAGGAAACCCAGTTGCAACAGGCCAATCTCAGTTCGGCCCGTGCCATGCATAGCGTTTGGGAAACCGCTAGTCTAGAAGGGGCTAACCTCACCGAATCTCGGTTTAATCGATCGAACTTTACGGGGGTTAATCTGCGGGCTGCGATCTTCGATCGCACCAGCTTTATGGGGGTTAATATGACCAAAGCCATTTTGCTGGAAACCAAAACCGGGGGAGCCAACCTGAGCGGTGCTAATCTAAGCGAAGCCGTGCTGCCGCCCCAGGTCGAAACGCCCTATGTGGATCCCATTAGCCCCGACGAATACGCGGCCCGTGCTTTAGATGATCTTCTCCACAAGACTGCCCCTGAACCTGCCTATGGGGCCGCCAGTGAGACTGCTGAAGTCTAAGGTAAGCTACGGCTGGTAACGATCGCGCCTTTCATCCTCCCAGCACTTTTAATTTGACTGTCACGGTGACCACAGTACAGCGGACGACAGCAAGCCATCCTCTGGTCTAGGACTGGCTCTGTTTTGTTCTCTTCTTTTTTGTTCCCTGTGGCTCGTCTGCGGTCATGGCTATCCCTGCTATCCTTACCCAAGCTGTATCCTTCACCAAGTCACCATGAATCCTCTGAATTCCTTGGCTCTGCTGGGAACTGGTACCTTGTTCACCTGGGTTAATCCCCTTGCCTTTGGACTTGCTTCAGCCCAAGCACTCTCCAATCCGGTCAACCCTGGTGACATTAACCCAACTTCGCAGTTTGCCCTCCCTTTGGCTACCCCAGAGGTTGTCCTAGCGGCTTTCCCTGAGGCTTTTGCTGAGGCTGCCCTTGGCTCCCAGGTCCATGGCTTGAGTCTGAAGGGTGGCTGGGCGATCGACCTCGGTCACACAGGGCAAGATTATGCAGGGCAAGATTATGCAGGGCAAAATCATACAGGGCACAATGCCGGGACCATTGCTGGCGCTACTTTTGGGAACCTTGCCCCATCTGGAGATGCTTTCCAAGCCGTTCTCCACGAGTTGGGCCTGCCCACGCTCTTATCCCAAGCCCCACAGCCGGAACGGCCTCAGCTAGAAAACCGGGTAGACCCCGAAACAGCGATCAGTTCGGCTGAAAATCGTGCTGAAAATCTTGCCGTTGTGGCAGGATCGGGCGCTCAGGAGTCTAAAACGAGGGAGATTGCAGGGGAAGCGGCGGAGATTGTCGCCTCTGAGGTAGAGCCTGCGGGTACAGCGGCTAGGGAAGCTGAGGCAGCGGTAGCGGAGCGTCAACAGGGCCAGATCGATCGGCCCCAACTCGATCGCCCAACGATCGAACCCGTAACCCTTCAGCCCGTCATCATTAAACCGCTGGCCGTTGAGCCACTCCCGCCGGACCTGCTAGAAGCAGCATTGCAACCCAGCGCCACAGCCGCATCTGAATTTGCGCCCAAACCTGCGCCCGAAGTTTCCCGCGACCTTGCCCCTGAAATTACCCCCGAAGTTGCCCCTGAAGTTGCCTCAAAAAGCGAGACTGTAGAAACGGTTACGGATACCGTTGCAGCGCTTGGGACAGAATCGGCTATTGACTCCGTGACTGACTCCGTTGCCGAAGAGACTGTGCTACAAACGGTTGCCCAAGATTCCGGTATTGAAGATCTGATCGCTGAAGAGCGGGTCGCCCAAAATGCAGCGGCTGAAGATTTTGCTGCTGAAGAGCAGGTTGCCGAAGATCTTGCTGCCGAAGATCTTGCTGCCGAAGATCTTGCTGCCGAAGATCTTGCTGCCGAAGATCTTGCTGCCGAAAATTCTGTTACCCAAGACTTAGTTGCCCAAGATGCGGCGGCTGAAGATTCTGTGGTTGACGATCGGGTTGCCGAAGATCGAGTTGCTGAAGATCCCGTTCCTCAAGATCTTGTTGCCCAAGATCCAGCGGCTGAAGATTTGATTGCCGAAGATCGGGTTGCCCACGATCCGGCGGCTGAAAACTTTGTTGCCGAAGATCTGGTTGCTGAAGACTTTATGGCCCAAGGTTCGGTTACTGACGATCGGGTTGCCCCAGAGACTATCGCGCAAGATGTCGCCCAAGAGGCTACTGCCCAAGAAACTACTGCCCCAGAGGCGGCTACCTTGGCTGCGGAATCCCCGATCGAGACCCTCATGGTTGAAGGCGTAGACCTCAACGCCCCTCACCTGCGTCCCCTGCTCACAGACTCCAACCCCCTAGAACTGCCCTTCGATCCCGCCCAGGTCACGATCGCCGACACCCTCGCCCTCACCCTCGCGGAAGTCACCGCCCTCGCCCTCCACAATAACCGCACCCTCCAAGCCCAGGAAGTTGCACTCCTCCAGCAGCGGGAAGCCCTACGGCAGCAACAAGCCCAGCGCTATCCCAGTGTCACCTTTGATAGCAATATTCAGCGCACCGGGGCCGATACCGAGATTTTGGGCACCAATGCCCCGCCTTTTTCCGCCCCCACCGACTCCAGCCAAGGCACCACAACCCTCAACGGCACCGTGCGCGTGGACTACAACATTTATGACCCCGCTCGCCGCCCCAGTATTCAAGCTGCGGAGGGGGAAGTCCGGCAAGCCGAGCTACTGGTGGAACAAACCCGCCAACAGTTGCGCTTAGATGCTGCTTCAGATTATTACCAGCTCCAAAATGCGGACGAACAGGTCCGAATTGCCGACGGTGCGGTGACTGCTGCCGAAAAAAGCTTAAATGATGCCCAACAACTAGAACGGGCCGGGGTAGGCACTCGTTTTGCGGTATTGCAGGCGGAAGTGCAGTTGGCCAACGAGCGGCAGAACCTGGCCAACGCCAAGGCGAACCAAGTCAAAGCCCAGCGGCAAATTGCCCAGCGTTTGAGTTTACCCGCCAGAATCAACCTAATTGCAGCGGATACCGTTGCCCCGGCGGGTGAGTGGCCGATCGCCCTCGCAGACAGCATTATTCTGGCCTTTGCGAACCGATCGGAACTGGAGCAAAACTTGATCCAGCGGGAGGTGAACGATGCCCAGCGTCAGGTTGCCTTAGCGTCCATTCGCCCTAACCTTGGCTTTTTCGGCCAGTATTCCCTGGATACAAGCCTTTCCGGCACCAGCCGCGAAGGAACCACAACAACCCAAGACACCTTCAGCCGTCAGTATGCAGTTGGCGTTAACCTCAATTGGCGCTTATTTGACGGTGGAGCGGCCCGTGCCTCCGCACGCCAGCAAGAACTGGGCCGGGAAACCGCCGAGCTAGAGTTTGCGGACAATCGCAACCAAATCCGCCAGCAGGTGGAAGAAGCTTACTATGACCTCCAGTCTAACCAACAAAATATTGGCACGGCCAACTTAGGCGTAGGGCAAGCCAAGGATGCCCTCTGTTTAGCACGGTTACGCTTCCAGGCCGGGGTCGGGACTCAGATTGATGTCATTAATGCGGAACGGGACTTAACCCGTGCTGCGGGCAACCTAGCCACCGCGATCGTCAACTACAACCTCGCCCTCGCCCAAATGCAACGGGCCACCAGCGATTTTTCCCGCGATCTCCCCGCCAGTCCGCCCCTTGCGCCCTATCAATCCACCATCCAAACCCGCAACTGTGAATAGACCGGGCGGAGACTCACACGGAGACTCACAGTAGGCTTGGCTGACCGTCCTCCCGTTGTCCTAGCATTGTCCTAGCGTTGTCCTAGATCGTCAAACTGTCCCCATCCAGTACAGAGCAGGAGCCATGACTCAAACCCAATTGAATAACGGTGCCCCCAGTCCGATCCAGTCTACCCAGCCCATGATTGTGGCGCAAAATGTCGAAAAATGGTACAGCAACCATTTCCACGTTCTGCGGGGGGTCAGCCTGACGGTGAATACCGGTGAGGTTGTTGTGGTCATGGGGCCTTCTGGATCCGGGAAATCGACCTTTATTCGCACCTTTAACGCCCTAGAACCCTACCAAAAGGGCAGTATTGAGGTGGATGGTATCCGTTTGTCCCACGACCTTAAGAATATTGAGGCAATTCGCCGGGAAGTGGGGATGGTGTTCCAGCAGTTCAACCTCTTTCCCCATCTGACAGTGCTGCAAAATGTGACCCTCGCGCCCATTTGGGTTCGCCGCTGGCCCAAGGCAAAGGCTGAAGCAGTTGCGGTGCAGCTTTTGGAGCGGGTAGGCATTTTGGAGCAGGCCCGCAAGTATCCCGGTCAACTTTCCGGGGGTCAGCAACAGCGGGTGGCGATCGCCCGTGCTTTAGCGATGCAACCCAAAGTCATGCTCTTTGATGAACCCACCTCAGCCCTGGACCCGGAAATGGTGCGGGAAGTGCTGGATGTGATGCGGCAGTTGGCCGGGGAGGGAATGACCATGGTTTGTGTGACCCATGAGGTGGGGTTTGCGCGGGAGGTGGCCGATCGGGTGGTGCTCATGGCCGATGGTCTTCTCGTCGAAGAATCCACCCCCGATGAGTTTTTCACCAACCCCAAAGCCGAACGCAGCCAACAATTCCTCTCCCAAATCCTGTAATTACCGCTGCCATCCTGCAATCTCTCGTTTACGCCCGTTCCCCCGCAATCGTTCCCCCGCCGACTGGTTCCCATGCTCCGGCGCGGGAATGCCTCCCCGACCTTTTGCCGCAAGAATAAACCCCATAAAAAAAGGGTGGACCTATAGCCCACCCGATCGATCTGAGGGGATATTGGGGAACCTCGCCCTAAATTGCTGAGCTTTTCCCCTGGGATCGCCGATTTGCAATCGGCGCTTCATTTTTCCCCTTGATATGGCTTATGGCAACGGCCCCGTTCAACAGCCGTCGTAGCTGACCTTGCCGTCGGGCAGAACTGTATTGCAGAGCTTGGCCCCCGTGAGGTTGGCATTGGTGACCACGGCATCCCGGAGGTAGGTCATGGACAGGTCAGCCCCGGCAAAGTTGACCCCGCTGAGGTTGGCTTTGTTTAAATTGGTGTTGCGGAGGGTTGCACCGCTGAGGTCTGCATCCCGAAGGTTGACCTCATAAAAGTTGGCTTGGGTTAAATCTGCGCCCGACAGTTGTACCCCCTGAAAGCTGGCTTGCTTCACATAGGAGTAGGCAAGATTGGTCCCGTTGAGGTTTGCGCCATCAAAGGTTGCCTCTGCTAAATTCGCATTTTGGAGATTGGCCCCTTCCAGGTCAACCCCGCTAAAGTTAGACCGCTTTAGCACCACATTCCGCAGGTTACAGCCCGGACAGGCTTGATTTTGCTTCAAAACACTGAGGTTTTGGATGGCCTCCGCTGGCACCGGCTCAAACCGGAGTTGAGCTAGGGCGGGTTCCGTGGGGAGCATGGCCCAAAATCCTGTGAAGGCCACAAAAATAAACGCTAAAATCCTAGACACAAGTGCGCCTCTAATCGTCATGAATCATCACTGAACAGCATAGACCGCCGCGATCGCGGGTCCAAAAGACAGAGAAGCGAGGTGCCCCCCAGGAGCACCCCAGAACAACACAAAACAGGTTGAGTCTAGAGCAGACCCATGGCTGCTAAGCCTAAAATGGCTCCCATTCCAATAATGTGACCTAGGCTGGTCGTTGCCAGTAAACCAGCCGCGTTCATCCCCCCAAACAGTTCAGGAGAGGGTAAGGCAGGGCCTTCAGCGGGGCCTCCCATGGTTTGTTTGCCAATGGCAATGGCCAGAACGTTGCAAAGGATCATGATAATGGCAACCTGTGGACCCCACGCAGCCGTGTGGGGAATTGCCTCAGCAAGGAACATAATGGGCATCGTTATAAAGTCCTCAAGTTGTGATGGCGATTGGACCTTGTCGGGCTAGCAAGGGGGCCAACACCCCCTGAACCTCCCATCCTTTAGCTCTCATCTTTCATTACAACCCTAGGATTTGTATCGGGTAAGTCGTAATACTTAACATTTTTTGAATTTATAGACTTTGACTCCCGTCAGGGCTGTGGCTATCCCCACCCTGGGGATCAAGGACTAAAAACTAGGATTTGGGGAAACCTGGGGGGATCCCTGCTCGAATCTTTGGGATCGGGGCAGAAACCGGGATCTTCTGCTGTTTTCAAAAGAAGATCTAACTTCGTTTTTACGAGATCTCTGCGGAGTTTTTACTGGTTTGTTACGAGATTTTCGCGCGATCTTTAAGGCCGGGAAGAGGGCTTGCGGTTCCAGTCTGCTCTGGTGCAATTTTGCTGCGGTTCCATAGCCACCCACGGCAGCCACCCACGGCTTGCCACGACGGATTGCCACGACGGATTGCCACGGCTGCCCCTTGGCGAGGAGATTCGTCTAATTGGGGGTGGCCCCCCCCAGGGCATGGGGATCCAAGTTTGCTACAGTGGACAACATCTATAGGTGAAACATTTGTAGATTCCCTGTAGACTCTGTACTTTTTCTAAAAACTTCTCTTCATTGCCTGGGGGGAAGTTTTTTTGTTGTCGATCGGACTTTGGGAATCCGTAAAATGCTGTGAACGCTGGTGAGAAATATTATTAAGGGTAAATTTGAGTAGATTGAATAGATTCCTATTCAAAACAACTTTATTTTATTAATTATAGCCTATGGGAGATGTTTTATTATTGCGATCGCCCTGGCTCGCCCTCGAACCACGATCGACCCCCGCATTGACTCTCCCACCAACTCGCTAGACAGTGATACAAAACGGATCGGGGAACTTCCGGGGACTTTCTGGCTTCACAGATTTCAGGGCCTGCCGGGTGCTGGCTGGACGGGATGACGATTGCACTGGGTTAGGGCTTAACTAGAGGGTGGCTTAATCTAGAGGGTAGCTAACGAGATAACGACTGAACTGGGTTACGGCTTCATGGCGAGGGGAAACAGAATGGCAATGACTGGCAAAACGGCAATGACTGGCAAAACGGCAATGACTTCAGCAACAGCGCGATGGGGCTTGCCATTGCGCCGCAACTTAGCCTGGGGCCACTGTCTTGGGGGCGTTGTGCTGAGCCTTGGACTGTGGGGATTGGGCGGTGCAGCCTGGGGCGATGACTATGGCACGCCGTACCCAGCACCCCCAGCAACTCCAGACTCCACCGCTGCCACGCCCCTTTCCCCAGAACTGGGGCAAGCCATTATAAATATGGAAAATCGCTGGCAACAGGAGTACCAAAACTACCTGAATTTGCCGGATTTGAAGGATTTTGAGAATCCGGGGCAAGTTGTCCTAACCCTGAATGAGGCCGATCGCCAGACGGGAACCCGCACGGGCTTTCTGTGGATTGCGGCTACGCCGGAGTATATTTCCCTCATTCTGAGTACGGCCCAGGGCGTGACCGTAGAGCGCCAAATTCCAGTACCTCGCGATCGGGTCATGCAGGTGGTACGCCTCTTTAACATTGGCATTGCCGATATCCAAAGCCCCCCAGGGCGCTATCTGCGTCCAGCCCAGCAACTCTATGACTGGTTTGTGGCCCCGGTGGAAGCGGAACTGGAGGCAGAGGGCATTGATACGCTGATTTTCTGTATGGGGCAAGGCTTGCGATCTCTGCCGATCGCGGCTCTCCATGATGGCCAGCAGTTCTTAATCGAGCGCTATGCCCCAGTGCGGGTGCCCGCCTTTGCCCTCTCCAATTTTGTCTACCAGCCCCTGAAAGGATCGCGGGTTTTGGCGATGGGGGCTTCGGAATTTACGGATCAAAGCGACCTGCCCGCTGTGCCCCTAGAGGTCACCACCATCACCGAACAACTGTGGCCAGGAGTGGGAATTTTGAACCAGGACTTCACCCTCGATAACCTGATCCGCCAACGCCAAGACCAAGCCTATGAGATTATCCACTTAGCCACCCATGCCAATTTTGCGGGGGGGGATCTCAGTAATTCCTACATCCAACTCTGGGATAGTCGCTTGACCCTCGATCGCATCCCGGACCTAAACTGGAACAATCCCCCGGTGGATTTGTTGGTGCTGAGTGCCTGTGAGACGGCTTTGGGGGATGTGGAGGCGGAGTTGGGCTTTGCGGGGCTGACGGTGCAGGCAGGGGTCAAGTCGGCCTTGGCGAGTTTGTGGTCCGTGAGTGATGTGGGGACGTTGGCGCTGATGACGGAGTTTTATAGCCACCTGCAAACGGCGGAGTCGAAGGCGGATGCATTGCGGGATGCCCAACTGGCGATGCTGCGGGGAGAGGTGACGGTGGCAGATGGGGTTTTGCGGGGGAGTTTGCGGGGAGAAACGGCCCTAGAAGCGGGGGCATTAGAGCAATTTGCGGATCTATCTCATCCTTTTTACTGGTCTGCATTCACGATCGTCGGTAGCCCCTGGTAAGTTCAGCAGTTCCCAGCGGATGTTTGGAAACCCGCGCTGAGTAGCAAAGACCTCTCAAAAATCCCCCTCGGTCCCCCGTGGGCAAGGGGGAGAAGAGAATCCGTTTATTTACCTACTAGAAGGGAGTATTTCTATTTCCCCCCTGACTAAGAGGGTGTTTGGAAACTCGTGCTGAGTTGCAGAGACCTCCGAAGAATCCCCCTCGGTCCCCCTTAACAAGGGGGAAGACAGAGGACATCTCGATTTCCCTCCTGACTAAGGGGGGTTAGGGGGGATTCTCTTAGGTTGATCAAGAGCCTCTTAGATGCACCCAGTTAGATGCAACCGATCGAAAAGTTTGAGGTTTGTCAGGGTTTGTCAGGATTTATCGAGAGCGAATCAGCGAGAATTCAGGCCATTTGAAGGCAAAAAGTCACGATCGGAGGACCTTTGGGCCGGTATTTCCTAGGTTAGGACTTTGTAAAAAAGTCATCATACATTCATCAAGAATTTCGTATAAATCCGAGACTTTTCTTAAGAAGTTGGCAATTTCCCTGGGGTCTATTGGAAAATCCATAGGGTTCGGTCTATCGCGATCGCTTGCAGCCCCCAAACCTATCTCCTCAGCCTGTCCGCACAGCGCAAAGATCGTTGGGGAGTCACCTGCCGCAAGCTTCGGCTGAGCATAAACCTCCCCTGAACAGTCAGGAGGTTCGCTAGGAGTTCCCTAGGAGGTTCGCTTTCCTGTCTTTACTATTCCTGGGCCAGCCTCATCCGCCGTTTGCTCAACCTCCATCCCGATAACCGTCCTAACCCTAGCAACGGTCCGCGCCGTTGTCGCCAGAACTACCCCAGAGTTACCCCCCTATGAAACAGCATGATTTCTTGCCCCCTCAGCAGGGCTTGTACCATCCCCAATTTGAGCATGATGCCTGTGGTGTTGGGTTTATTGTCCACATGAAGGGCGAGAAATCCCACAGCACCGTTCAGGATGCCCTAACGATTTTGGTGAATCTGGACCACCGGGGGGCCGTGGGCGCTGACCCAGACTCCGGGGATGGGGCTGGGATTTTACTGCAAATTCCCCATGTTTTTCTCCAGAAAGTGACCCAGCGCCTAGGGTTTACCTTGCCCGCTGCGGGGGACTATGGGGTGGGAATTGCCTATATGTCGCCGGATGGAGCCGTTCGGGAGCAAACACGCCAAGGTTTCGAGACAGTCGTCTCTCAGGTGGGGCTACAGGTGCTGGGATGGCGCGATGTGCCCGTAGATAACAGCCACATCGGTGTGACGGCCCGCAGCAGTGAACCCTTTATGCAGCAGGTGTTTATCCAGCGGCCCCCCGGCATGGAGACCTTGGCCTTTGAGCGCAAGCTCTATGTCATTCGCAAAATGGCCTTTGCCAGCCTGAAAAAGACCAGTTTAGACACATATTGGTACCTTGCAAGTCTGTCTAGCCGGACCATTGTCTATAAAGGGATGCTTACGCCCCACCAGGTCGGAACCTACTTCTTAGACTTGCAAGATCCGGACTGCACCAGTGCCCTCGGCTTGGTCCACTCCCGCTTTAGTACCAATACCTTCCCCAGTTGGCAGCGCTCCCACCCCTACCGCTACATTGCCCACAACGGCGAAATCAATACCCTGCGCGGCAACATCAACTGGATGCACGCCCGTCAGTCTCTCTTTGCTTCGGACCTCTTTGGCACAGATTTAGCCAAAATCCCCCGGATTATTAACGTAGACGGCAGTGATTCTCTGATTTTTGACAATGCCCTGGAGTTACTGGTGCTGTCGGGCCGTTCCTTGCCCCATGCGGTGATGATGATGGTGCCGGAACCCTGGGCGGCCCATGAGTCCATGAGTCCGGAGAAGAAGGCGTTCTATCGCTACCATTCCTGTGTGATGGAACCGTGGGATGGTCCGGCTTCGATCGCCTTTACCGATGGCACGATGATGGGGGCCGTGCTCGATCGCAATGGTTTGCGGCCTTCTCGCTACTACGTCACCAAGGACGATCGGGTGATTATGGCCTCTGAGGCGGGGGTTTTGCCCATAGAGCCGGAAAATATCGCCCATAAGGGACGGCTGGAGCCGGGACGGATGTTCCTGGTCAATATGGAAGAAGGCCGCATTGTGGCGGATGAGGAAATTAAGCAGCAAATTGCCAGTGAGCAGCCCTATCAGGAGTGGTTGGATCAGTATCTGGTGCCCTTGGATCAGGTGGTGGATCCGGCGGTGAGCGTTCCCGCTGCTGCCAGTGATTTACTGCCCCTGATGCAGCGACAAACCGCCTTTGGCTATACCTTTGAGGAATTGCGCCTATTGCTGACCCCCATGGCCCAAAGTGGCGTAGAAGCGGTGGGGTCCATGGGAACCGATACGCCCTTGGCGGTGCTGTCCGATCGGCCTAAGCTGCTCTATGACTACTTCCAGCAGCTCTTTGCCCAGGTCACCAACCCCCCGATCGACTCCATCCGGGAAGCCATTATCACCTCGCCCATCACCACGATCGGCTCCGAGCGCAACCTCCTCAAGCCCGAACCAGAAAGCTGCCGTCTGATTGAGCTAGAAAGCCCAGTTTTGACCAATGCCCAGCTTAACAAGCTCAAGTACATCGATCGGCCCGGTTTCAAGGCCCAAACCTTTGAGATTCTCTTCCCCGCCGCCACCGGAACCCAGGGGTTAGAGTCGGCCTTGGCTCACCTGTACAGTCAGGTGGATGGGGCGATCGAAGCAGGGGTGAACCTGATTATCCTCAGCGATCGCAACCTCAGCGCGACCCAGGCCCCCATTCCGGCCCTTTTGGCCGTCGCCGGTCTGCATCACCACCTCATTCGCAACGGCAAGCGGACCCGCGTCGGGTTGGTGCTGGAGTCGGGTGAACCCCGTGAAGTCCACCACTTTGCGGTGCTGTTGGGCTATGGGGTGAGCGCCGTCAATCCCTATCTGGCCTTTGAGACGATCGAAGACCTGATCGCCGATGGGAGCATTCCCAATGTCGATCCCAAAACGGCTTGCAAAAACTACATTAAGGCCGTAACCAAGGGTGTGATTAAGATTGCCTCCAAAATTGGCATTTCGACCCTGCAAAGCTACCGGGGTGCCCAGATTTTTGAGGCTATTGGCCTAAATACAGCCCTGATCGATCGCTACTTTACCTGGACCGCCAGCCGGATTCAGGGGGCCGATCTTGACGTGATCACCCAGGAAGCCCTGTTGCGCCATCAGCACGCCTTCCCCGATCGCGAGGTCAATGGCCATACCTTGGATGTGGGGGGTGAGTATCAGTGGCGCAAGGACGGAGAGCGGCACCTGTTTAGTCCCGAAGCCATCCATGCCCTACAACAGGCGGTGCGTCAGGGCGATTATGACCTGTATAAGCGCTATGCCGCCCTGATCAATGAGCAGGATCAGTCCCTCTTTACCCTGCGCGGTCTGTTGCAGTTTAAGGCGCGTAAGCCGGTGCCGATCGAGCAAGTGGAGTCGATCGAAACCATCGTCAAGCGCTTCAAAACCGGGGCCATGAGCTATGGCTCAATTTCCAAGGAGGCCCATGAAAGTCTGGCGATCGCCATGAACCGCATTGGGGGCAAGTCCAACACCGGGGAAGGCGGTGAAGATCCGGATCGCTACACCTGGACCAATGAGCAGGGAGACTCGAAAAACAGCGCCATTAAGCAAGTGGCTTCGGGACGCTTCGGTGTAACGAGCCTATACCTCTCCCAGGCCAAGGAACTCCAAATTAAGATGGCCCAGGGCGCAAAACCCGGTGAAGGTGGTCAGTTACCGGGCGGCAAAGTCTATCCCTGGGTCGCCAAGGTGCGCCACTCCACCCCCGGTGTGGGCCTGATTTCGCCCCCGCCCCACCACGACATCTACTCCATTGAGGATCTCGCAGAACTGATCCACGACCTCAAGAATGCCAACCGGGAAGCCCGGATTAGCGTCAAATTGGTCTCTGAGGTGGGGGTAGGCACGATCGCGGCGGGTGTTGCCAAGGCCCACGCCGATGTGGTGCTGATTTCGGGCTTTGATGGCGGGACCGGTGCTTCGCCCCAAACCTCGATTAAGCACGCCGGTTTGCCCTGGGAACTGGGTCTTGCGGAAACCCACCAGACTTTGGTGCTCAATGATTTGCGCTCCCGGATTGCGGTGGAAACCGATGGCCAAATGAAAACGGGCCGCGATGTGATCGTGGCGGCTCTCCTCGGTGCGGAGGAATTTGGCTTCTCGACGGCTCCCCTGGTGTCTCTGGGCTGCATTATGATGCGGGTTTGCCAGAAAAACACCTGTCCTGCCGGGATTGCGACCCAAAACCCCGAATTACGCCAACGCTTCCAGGGCGATCCCCAGCACGCGGTCCACTTTATGACCTTTGTGGCCCAGGAGGTGCGGGAACTGATGGCTCAGTTGGGCTTCCGGACCTTTAATGAGATGGTGGGTCGCACCGATGTGCTGGAGCCGAAGCAGGCGGTGGATCACTGGAAAGCGAAGGGGATTGACCTGTCGCCGATCCTCTACCGGCCCCAGGTAGAAGGAAATGTGGGCCGTTATTGCCAAATTCCCCAGGATCATGGCCTGGAGAAGTCCCTAGATATGACGGTCTTGCTGGATCTCTGCAAACCGGCGATCGAGGCGGGTCAGCCTGTTAAGGCGACGTTGCCCATCCGCAATATCAACCGGGTGGTGGGCACAATTCTAGGCAATGAGATCACCAAGCGCCATTGGGAGGGCTTGCCGGAGGATACGGTGCAGTTGCACTTCCAGGGCAGTGCGGGCCAGAGTTTTGGCGCGTTTGTGCCGAAGGGGGTGACTTTGGAACTGGAGGGGGATGCCAATGATTACCTGGGCAAGGGACTCAGTGGCGGCAAACTCATCGTTTATCCGGACAAAAAGTCGGATTTGGTGCCCCATGAGAACATTATCATCGGGAATGTGGCCTGTTACGGGGCTACGGGCGGTGAGGTGTATATTTCCGGCATGGCTGGGGAGCGCTTCTGTGTCCGTAATTCTGGGGCGACGACGGTGGTGGAGTCGGTGGGGGACCACGGCTGCGAGTATATGACGGGCGGTAAGGTGGTGGTCCTGGGTAAGACGGGGCGCAACTTTGCGGCGGGGATGAGCGGCGGTGTGGCCTATGTGCTGGATCTGTCGGGGGATTTTGCGACCCACTGCAATACGGAGATGTCGGATCTGGAGTCTCTGTCGGATCCGGAGGAAGTCGCCGATTTGCGGCAGCTTATCCAGAATCACGCCAATTACACGGGTAGCCCCCGCGCTAAGACGGTGCTGGAGCAGTGGGAGGCGTTTTTGCCGAAGTTCGTCAAGGTGATGCCCCGTGACTATAAGCGAGTGCTGGAGGCGATTAAGCAGGCGCTGGCGGAGGGTCTGACGGGGGATGATGCTTTGAGTGCGGCGTTTGAGGCGAATGCCCGCGATGTGGCCCGGATTGGTGGGGGCTAGGTCGTGTTAGGTCGTCTTTGCTGTTGTTAGGTAACTTTGCGGTTATCTTTCGGTAATGTTGAGGGTGGGCTTGGCTCACCCTTTTTTTGTGGGGGGGG
>JBMTWK010000007.1:0-17762 GCA_049452395.1 Prochlorothrix sp.
CTGAATCGTTCATCTGAATCGTTCATCCAGCAAACGCCCAGGGTCGGCACGGGGGCACGACCCCTACCCCATGAGCTTAATCCAGCGGAGCTAAACCCAAACGGAGTAATCTCCCTGAAAACAGAACTTAGAGCTTGTCGATGGCTTCAAACTCGAACTTGATTTCCTTCCACAGTTCGCAAGCCACGGCCAGTTCAGGACTCCACTTGCAAGCTTCGCGGATTACATCGCCACCCTCACGCATGAGGTCGCGGCCTTCGTTCCGAGCCTGAACACAAGCTTCCAGAGCAACCCGGTTAGCGGTTGCACCAGGTGCGTTACCCCAGGGGTGACCCAAGGTACCACCACCAAACTGGAGGCAAGAATCATCGCCGAAGATTTCCACCAACGCAGGCATGTGCCAAACGTGGATACCACCGGAAGCCACAGGCATCACACCGGGCATGGAGGCCCAATCTTGGGTGAAGAACACACCACGGGAGCGATCTTCTTCGATGTGGTCTTCGCGCATCAGGTCAACAAAACCGAGGGTGATGTCCTTCTCACCTTCGAGCTTACCCACAACGGTACCAGAGTGGAGGTGGTCACCACCGGACAGACGCAGACACTTGGCCAGCACGCGGAAGTGAATCCCGTGGATCCGCTGACGGTCGATCACAGCGTGCATGGCACGGTGGATGTGGAGCAGCAGACCGTTGTCACGGCAGTAGTGAGCCAGGGTGGTGTTGGCGGTGAAACCACCGGTCAGGAAGTCATGCATGATGATGGGAGTGCCAATTTCCTTGGCAAACTCAGCCCGCTTCAGCATTTCTTCGCAGGTAGCAGCGGTCACGTTCAGGTAGTGACCTTTCATTTCACCGGTTTCAGCCTGGGCTTTCTCGATGGCTTCCTGCACAAAGAGGAAACGATCGCGCCAGCGCATGAAGGGCTGGGAGTTGATGTTCTCGTCGTCCTTGGTGAAGTCCAGACCGCCGCGCAGACACTCGTAAACGGCACGACCGTAGTTCTTAGCAGACAGACCGAGCTTGGGCTTAATGGTACAACCCAGCAGGGGACGACCATACTTGTTCAGCTTGTCCCGCTCAACGGTAATCCCGTGGGGCGGACCTTGGAAGGTCTTAACCAGGGCGATGGGGAAGCGGATGTCTTCCAAACGGAGGGCGCGCAGGGCTTTGAAGCCGAACACGTTACCCACGATGGAGGTCAGAATGTTGGTGACAGATCCTTCTTCAAACAGATCCAAAGGATAAGCAACAAAGCAGAAATACTGGTTGTCTTCCCCAGCAACCGGCTCGACGTGATAACAGCGACCCTTGTAGCGATCGAGGTCGGTCAGCAGGTCGGTCCAAACGGTGGTCCAAGTACCCGTGGAGGATTCAGCAGCAACCGCAGCGCCAGCCTCTTCGGGGGGAACTCCAGGCTGGGGAGTCATACGGAAGCAGGCCAACAGGTCCGTATCCTTGGGGGTGTATTCGGGGGTGTAGTAGGTCAGGCGGTAGTCTTTTACACCGGCCTGATAGCCTTTGGTCTGTACTGCCATTGAATATCTCCTTGAATTTCAGCGAAGACCGCAGCGCAAAGCTTGGCGCACCGTATTGGAGGCTACCAAGAGTTGACTACAGCATCGGATGTAGCTAGGGGAGTTCTGAAAAGTCTGAAACGGGGTAACCGAAAGCTACCTTCCCTGGACTCATACAAGAGCTAGGATCCTGACCCGATCGCCGACCACCGCATAAAATCATGTCAGCATTGAACGACCAGAAGGAAACCCATGACTCGCTTCTACCCTGGAACACAAGCACTACGCTTACAGCCAGATCCTATCCGGCTTGAGAACAGTAATTGCTCAGTTATGGGAACAGTTCTTAAGATGAGACGGCTAGGTTTGATCCCGAACCCCGAATAGCATCGAAGTCCGTTTTGTAGCCATCCATAGAGTGAAGTCTAGAAAATTATTAGGACGCTTCCTAGGTTTTTTTAGACCTAATCTGGACCCATAAAAATTTTGGATGCTCAGGTCGATACTCCTAAGCACTCAGTCCCTTTACTTGCTCATTATTAAAGGTATCACGGTCGGTTCACTTTTAATTAAGATTTTCCGGAAAAGAGGTCAAAACTTCTGGTGCTGTCGATTAGATTTTCTGAAGTCAAGATTTGTAAAGAAGGGGTAAAAATATGCATTCTAATTTCAGGGATTGAACTGGATTCTTGATGCAGTTCGATCGCCTTTTTTCAACCCGTAGAAATACCCAGTTGACCCTAGCATCAGCAGGGGACACCCCCAGCCCAAGGCCACCAGAAACTGGAGTTAATTCCCAAAAAATTTCCCCACCCCCACCCCGCAGAACGAGTAGAGCAGGGCAGAAATTCCCAGTTCTTAGCTAGTGCGGGCATCTTGCCCGCGTGGGGAGCGAGACGCTCACACTGCGCCCCCGTGGCTCCACTCTTCAGGCTACAAACCAAGACAACCATGAGGGGGTTGCCCCTACCGCACAAACCAGGGCAACCACGGGGGGTTTGCCCCTACCGCCTGGATTCAGATAGATTTAGAGATCTCAAAATACAACACTGAAGGGTAAGCAGAGGGGGGGATTAACCCTACCGCCTGGGTTCACGCGCCAAAGTGGATGGGGAGCACCCCGACGATCGCCCCCAACCCCGATCGGATTGGGTCAATCAGAACAAGGCTAAAAGGCTATTCCATCGTGCGGAAGGGCGATCGCGGCTTTTCCACTTCCACCTCCGTAGGGGCTTCGATCGCCACAGCCTCCTGTTGTAAAGCTGCCGGAAGCTTTTGCAGTTGGGGCAGTTCCACCAACTCCCGCTCCTTAGCCGGAATGCGCTGGGGCAAGTTGAGGGGTTGCAGCAGATCCATCTCTAAAGACTGCTGAGGCTTGGGCAAAGTCCGCATTAAGTCATCCAAAGGCCGAGGAATCACCATAATGGCGTGTAACTCGCCCACACGCTCCGCCTCATACATTCCCGCCTCCACCGCCATCGTCACATCGGCCACTCGCCCCTGGACGATCGCCGTACAAAGACCGCTCCCCGTTTTCTCATAGGTCAGCAGCTCCACATTAGCCGACTTCAACATGGCATCCGCTGCCGCCACCATGGGCGGAAACCCCCGCGTCTCCACCAGCCCGATCGCCCCCGTCGCCTGAAAATTGCCCTGCATCTGTGCATAGGCCGCAAAATGGCCACTAATCGGCAAAACCAGCTCTAAATTAGGCAGCGGTCGCGGCAACATCATACTCGACACATACTGGCCAAACTGCTCCGCCGTTTCCTTACCCGTTTGGACCGCAAGGCGAATATCCGCATAATGTCCCCGGACCACTGCGGTGCAATAGCCGCTACCGGTTTTCTCATAGCCCACCAGCACCACCCCCGATGATTTCAGCATCATATCGGCAGTGCCAATCATGGCCGGAAAACTGCGGGTACAAACGAGGCCAAGGGCACCCATATCCGGGGATTGGATTTCCATAACAAACTCCTGGGTGGTTTGGGGAAGGGTGGTGTGCAGCGATCGGGGATGGGTCACCCTCTATCCACCCAACCGAATACCCTCAAGTTACTACATTCCAAGGGCAGATCCCAAAACGGAGTAAGGGGATCAAAACAATTAGAGAGGGCTAAGCAGGCGGCGGATGGTTCGGGAACATCGACCACCGCATCTGTAAAAAGTAATCCCGTCCATAAACCCGATGGGTTTGGGGCCGTTTGGGGGGCGGATCAGGGGGAGGCGGCGGATCCGGAACCGAAGGCGAGTCAGCAGGAGGAGACGCAGCAGCAGGAGAATTATAGGGCGCTGCGGCAGCCGCCGCAGCAGGAGATCCCGTCGCCGTAAACCCCGCACCAGCGGAGTCCACCGAGGGGGAAGGGGGAACCGACGAGGGCGGTTGAGCCTGCCGGGGACTGTAGAACTGGAAGCCATTGGGCACAGCGACACGGGGAGGGGCTGGACCCGGTTCTGGGATTTCTGGGGCAGGAGGTGCAGACGGGGCAGGAAATGAAGAAGGTGTAGGAGATGCTGGCGGGGGCGGGGATGCTGACGGTACTGACCCGAAACCAGAAGACGCAAAGTTCGCGGCTTGAGGTCTAGGGGATTCCGTCACTTCAGAAGGTCTAGATACTTCAGAGACCCCCGGTGTCACGGGCTGGGACGATCGCCCCGGTTCAAACCCTGGAGCAAACCCGCTAGCCGCTACCCTTGGGCCAACTTCGCCCCCATCATCCCGTTGGAATTGCGGCGCTGGATCCGATCGCGGGGGCACAGGCGGCACCACCGCAGGCTCATCCCACACCTCAAAGCCTTGGTTAAAGGTAGACGGCGGGCTAGGGACCGATCGATCCACAGCCTGAGACCCCGAAACCGGCGCTCTAGTTGGCGATGCAGCAACAGGCGATGCAGCAACGGGCGATGCAGCAACCGACGGCCCAGAAACCGACGGCCCAGTATAACCAGACACCCCTGGCACCGTCGAAGGCGTTCTCACCGTTCCGGCTGGCCCCACCGCCTGAACCAACGCCTGGGGATGCAGACTCACCACGGAACCGGGTGCAATAATCGCCCCCGCAGGAACAGACTGATCAAACACCGTCGTTGAGGCCCCAACACAGGCTTGGGCACCGATCGTACCCTGGCCCACCATCAGAACCCCAGCCCCTAAAGTTGCCCCCGCCTCCACCACGATCGTCCCCCCCCGCGCATGGAGTAACACCCCCATGCCGAAGCAGACCCCCGCCCCCACCACAATCCGGCTACCCGGCTCCGCATGGAGCAAAACGCCCGGAGCAATGACCACATCGCTTGCCACCACCACATCACCCTGGATCTGGCACTCTGTCGCTATGGGGGGGTGAAGGGGGGGAAGATTCATAGTCATCACTCCTAATTAGGGCGATCGCGGAGTCATCGGTGACAGGCAGTTCGGTTCGCCCTAGGGGCGTTGAACAATCACCTCACCCACACGACGTTTAGCCTGGGGATCGACCCCAATCAGACGCACATAATTGCCAGAGTATTCAGACAACAACCCCGAAATTGCCCCCAGCACCTGCTCCCCTCGGCCTTCAAGGGTACCGTGGGCTTGCCAAGAACCCGTCTTAAAACGGCGCTTATCCGCATACTCCGCACTGACGCGGTAGCCCTGGCCCAGCCAGCCCCGCACCTGGTTCGCAGCATCAGCACTCAGCCCAGCCGTACCACCGCCATAGCTGCCATTACTGCCAGCGCCATTGCTGCTAAAGCCATAGCCCGCACCGGTACTCGCAGCCGTAGTCACCACCGGTTGACCATCGGGCCGTTGAATCAGCACTTCCGCCACCCGACGCTTAGCCAGGGGATCCACAGCGATAATGCGCACATACTCGCCGCTGTACTGCTGCATCGCCGCTTCCAGGGCCGCCATCACTTGGTTAAAGCCCGTAGACTCGATCGCCGCTCCCGTCTGCCATGCACTGGTCTTAAAGCGACGCTTATCCGCGTGCTCCACCGTAATGCGGCAACCTTGACCCAAGAAACTCCGGACCTGCTCGCCCAAACCGCCCCCTGCGGATCCAGTATTGGCATAGTTGCTAGCGCGACCGCCGCCGTTGGAGCTACGGGCCGTAACAGACACAGGACCACTGGCAGACAGTGCAATGGGCTTGCCATCGGGGCGCTGAATCAGCACTTCTAGAACCCGGCGACGTGCGTGGGTATCAATCCCCAACAGGCGCACATACTCACCGTTATGCTCTTGGAGACAGGCGCTCAGAGCCGCAAGAACTTGGCTTTCATTGCTGGACTCGATCGGTGCACAGCTCTGCCAGGAGCTAGTCTTAAAGCGGCGCTTATCCGCATGTTCAGTCCCAATGCGATAGCCTTGGGCCAAGAGGCTACGAACTTGGCTAACGACCTCTTGGCTTAATCCATAACCGTTATTCATGGCGTTGTTATTTCCGTTAAAAGATACCTCTAACCCTTGGGTTCCCTGGAACCCATTGGACCCTTGGTCCAGTCCCTGACGAATGGGAGTAATACAAGCCGTACTTTGGGCACAGTGATAGCCCGCCAGTAACGCTTCATTAATTCCCACAACGTGATGGGCAAATTCTTTGTCTTCCGGCCTCACATCCGGCAGGCGATCGGCCTGCTGCTGGCTGGTGATCACCGCACCTGAAGGGACGTACTTCCCCGGAGGAATTTCTACGTCTTGGATCAGGGCGTGCATCATGACAATGCAGCCATGCCCCACCCGTGCATTAAACACCGTGGAGCGAAAACCGATAAAGCATTCGTTCCCCACATAGGCGGGACCATGGATCAAAGCTTTGTGTGTAATGGAGGAACCTTCTCCAATCCACACAGAATATTCTTTTTGATCATCCCCCAAGACCCGGCCCTGTTCCAAACCATGGATCACCACACCATCTTGAATATTGGTGCTAGACCCAATGTGGAACGGTGCGCCTTCATCAGCCCGGATGGAGGTACCCGGTGCGATTAAAACGTTTTCTCCAATCCGAACATCACCAATGACGTTGGAAAAGGAGTGAACATAGGCCGACTCGTGAATTTGGGGTTCAGCCAAATCCCGAGACCACGGGGTTGGGGGAGCTGCAAAGCTATAACCAGCCATAGGTGCTCCTCTTTGAACTGCGCTCAATGGTTGCCACTGAGGTCGTTAGGATGGGGACTCGATCGTGAGTAGAGGGGAGTTGGGAAGAACAGGAAACGGAGTGCAGCCGCGATCGCCCCAAAACGAGAGACCGCAACCCTCAAGACCACAAGGCAAGACAGACCGCAACGCAAGACAACTGACGTTACCGTCAAAGCCCTGGCCCATGAGCCAGAGCCACAAGCCGCAGCGCACATCTCAGCCAAGACCCACAACGCCCAACCACAACCCAAGCAGCAGCAAAGACCTTGCCACCCCCAGAGTCATCGTTAGGCAAATCGCATCCCTTGGGCAAATAACATCCCTGAACTTCAATAGCTCTCCCGTTTGCTGTACACCGGGCGGTTAGCCAGAGTAACCGTATCAATGATGGCAATAATGGCAGCATCCACCGGGCGATCGGTACAATCCCGCACATGACGGGCCTGACTGCCTCGGCTCACCAACACCCATTCATCAATACCAGCTCCAACCATATCCGCTGCCACCTCATACTCAGGGGTGGCCTCACCGGTTTCATCCACAAACTGCACCACCAGGAGCTTGACCCCCTGGAGGCTTGGCTCCTTGTAGGTACTCACTACGGTGCCCCGAACCCTTGCAATACGCATCGACTTTTAGGGCAAATGTACTTTTCTTAGACGGTTTGCAGGAAAATTGGGTTAAGACGGGATCTGTGGCTCCCAGGGAAAATGGGAAATTTTTCTATAGCAACAAAACTTCAACCCAGGAAAGCGCTAGTCTTAACGCAGACTGGCTCAGACCTGGCTGTGCTACTCAGAGCGATTTGACATCAAACCCGACATTAAGATGGGTTGAGTTGAGGGTTGGCTAAGCCGATCGCCTCTGCTCTGGACCATCTTCTTAGGGTTAGCATCCGTTGCCCGTCAAGATCCCCTGTTCAGCTAGAGATGCAACGTCCAAACTTGGATTCCCACCCTAGCCTTAACGGCGAATGCCAGACACAGAATCCCGGAACTGTTCCACCGATTCCGTGTAGCGAATCGGCAAGACATACTCTAGGTTTTCGTGGGGACGGGCAATAATGTGGTGGGACAAGATCTGTCCACCCTTCACGCGAGTGGCAGACTCAATGCCAGCCGCTACGGAAGCTTGGACCTCGGACACGTCACCGCGCACAATCACGGTTACCCGGCCACTGCCAATTTTCTCGTAACCGACAAGGGTCACACGGGCTGCCTTAACCATGGCATCCGCAGCTTCCACCACAGCGGGGAAACCCAACGTTTCGATCATTCCGACCGCAATGGACATGACAAACTCTCCTTGAACAACGGGATTAGCAGAAATGGGCTGGCTCAGACCACCAACCCACCTGCTCTACATGCGGAATTGTTCCACAGCTTCGGTGTAGCGAATGGGGAGGACATACTCCAGGTTTTCATGGGGACGGGCAATAATATGGTGGGACAGCACTTCACCACCTTGGACCCGCTTGGCGGAGTCGATCCCAGCGGAAACAGAGGCTTGAACCTCCGACACGTCACCCCGAACGATGACGGTTACGCGACCGCTACCAATTTTTTCGTAACCCACGAGGGTCACACGGGCCGCCTTGACCATGGCATCAGCCGCTTCCACGACGGCGGGGAAGCCTTGGGTTTCGATCATTCCTACTGCAATCGGCATGATTCCAAATCCTTACGCGATGAAATATTGAAGATTCTGAGAGCAAGCGTGTTAGCAAAGGGCAAACGGGGGGACTGAGTTCAGATTCACTCACTGACTGCCGGGAAGAAGGCGAGAACCCAAGATCGGGAGTAAAACTCCAAAATCGAGGATTTATGTCCAAATGAAGGGAGAGGTGCCGCGTATCGAAACGGAACCTGCTCTAGCCTGCCCGCGACAAGGACGGAAGTGTCCATAGTCTAACGGGTATCAGCTTTCCAAACTTCTTAATAAAGAGCATAGTATTGATGTGGCTCTATTGCCAATATAGAACTCAATGATGATTTACGATTTCATCTATAAGCTCTGACAATAGGTTCCATAGACATCAAGCCTAGGCAAGGGCTTGGCTTGGGCCTGGGAGAATGAACCCCACAACAGACCTTAAGCTTTCATGAAGCCCTTAACTACTGTATCAGTTCACGGATCACCCCAACGACAGATTTTGGGCGACTAGACTTTAATATTTGTGGAGTTGGTGACGTTACGGGTCGCCGTAGGGGTCGCGATCGGGAGAGGGGGGATCCCCTTTGCTGGGTTTCCCGGATCAGCCCCGGATCAGCAAAAGAGAGAAACGATAAAATCAGGGTTCTGGTAACCCCTCCGTGGGCAGACGGGTTGGGATGCAGGAAACCCCAATTTTTGTCAAAATTTGTCAGACTTACGTTACCCACGCCTTCCCGCTACCCCCAGTCCCACGTTACCCACGATCGCCCACTAGGGAAAATCTTGTCATGTTGCGTTCTCCTAAAACCCGTCTTGTTGTTGCCCTTGGTAGTGTTGCAGCCCTAGCTATTGGGGGGGGTCTGCTGGGACGCAAACTTTGGCCCAGTTCCTTTCCCTTTCAACTGCCCACCAATGGCGTGCTGTCCGCCCTAAGCAACCACAGCGAGGTCAGCCCCCAGGAATTGCTGAACCTCTCCCCGGAAGAACTCACCGCACTGGCCAACCAGTCCAATTCCCACCTCGATCGCAGCCGTGCCCGCTATCTCCTAGCCCAGCGGCTCCTGTCCGAGCGTCCCAGTGCAGCATTGGGGTGGCTGGAAAACCTAGAGCGCGACTATCCCGTTTTAGCCCCCCATATCCTCAGCCTCCGGGCACAGATCTATAACAAGCTGGGCAATGCCAAGGCAGCCTTGGAAACCTGGCAACAGTTGCTAACAACCTTTGAAACCAACCCCGTTGCCGCCGAAGCCCTGGCCGCCCTAGCCCAAACCGATGGCCGCTATGGCGATCGCCTGCTCAAGGAGTGGCCCGCCCATCCCCTCGCCGTAGAACTCGCCATTACCCGCCTTGAAACCGATCCTGACAATTTAGATCTGCTGCGCATTGTCGCCCGCCATGGCCTCTATACCTTTAGCCTTGCCGACAGCCTCACTCGCCTCACAGACAAACATGGCGACAAGCTAACCTCAGAGGATTGGGCCACGATCGGCTTTGCCTACTGGGAAAAACTGGACTATGCCAAGGCAGCAAAAGCCTATGCCAAAGCGGACGCAACCCCCCTCCATCTCTATCGCGCCGCCCGCAGCTTTCAAATTGCAGAACAGCCAGAGTCGGCGATCACCTACTACAAGCGCCTTGCCAGCGCCTTCCCCGAAGCCCCCGAAACCGCCCAAGGTCTGAGCAAACTGGCCCCCCTGCTCGAAACCCGCGACCCCAAATCCGCCCTACCCTATTGGGACCAGCTTTACCGCAACTTTCCCGACGCGGCCCCCGAAGCCCTCGTTGGCAAGGCCAGCACCCTCAGCTTGGTGGGCAGTCGGGTCTCCGCCGATCAAGCACGCACCTCGGTCCTGACCCAGTACAGCAACTCCGATGCCGCAGCAAGCCTCCGCTGGCAACAGGCCCAGGCCGCAGCCAAGGCAGGCAAGTGGGAAGAAGCCGCCAACCTCGGCACCCAAATCCAGCAACTCAACCCCAACAGCCCCATCACCCCAGAAGCAGGGTTTTGGGCGGGGCGGTGGTGGTCCCAGGTGGGCCAAACCCGGAAGGCGGAAACGGCCTGGAAACAGGTGCTTCAGGATCAGCCCGATGATTACTTTGCATGGCGATCGGCGGTGTTTTTGAATCTACCCGTGGGCGACTTTAACACCCTCTGGCAACAGGCTCCCCAGATTGAAATCCTCACCCAGCGCCCCCCCTTACCGGCAGGATCCGAAGCCTTGGCAGAACTGTTCCAACTGGGACAGGATGGGGATGCATGGCGGCTGTGGCAGGTGGAATTTACCAATCCAGTCCAGCCCAGCGTTGAGGAGCAGTTTACCGATGGCCTCATTCGCATCAGCATCGGCGACTACCTGGACGGCATCTTTATGCTCAATAGCCTCCACTGGGACCGCACCGAGGCAGAACAAGCGCGAGTCACAGAACTGCGCCAACAAAGTTCCTACTGGCAAAGCCTCTATCCCTTTCCTTTTATAGACATCATCGAGGATTGGTCGGCGCAGCGGCGGGTCAACCCCATTTTGGTCACGGCCCTGATGCGGCAGGAATCCCGCTTTATGCCGGGGATTGAGTCCTTTGCCGGGGCGGTGGGACTGATGCAGGTCATGCCCAGCACGGGGGACTGGATTGCCGGAAAGTTAAGCATTGCCGAGTATGACCTCTCGGATCCAGACACCAATGTCAGCTTGGGCACCTGGTATCTGAACTATACCCATGAGGAATGGGATGGCAACTCCATGCTGGCGATCGCCAGCTACAACGCAGGGCCGGGAAATGTGGCGGATTGGCTCAATCGCTATGGCTTGGAAGATGCCGATCGCTTTGTGCAGCAAATCCCCTTTGCCGAAACCCAGGGCTATGTGGAGTCGGTGTTTGAAAACTACTGGAATTATTTGCGGCTCTATGATCCAGAAATTTCGGCCCTCGTGACCGAATATTCGCCCCAACACGCCAAAATCGCCTTTCACAAACCCTAGAATATCCCGCCGGGACGATCGCCGACCTGGCCCCGATCGTCCCAGCAGTGAGCAGGGACTCTATGGCCCAATCCCGGCGCTTTCCAGGCTTTTCCTCTCGGAAACCGGCTCCCGCTTGCAGATTCAACGCCCTTTAAATATTGCAAACCATAACGGAGATCCGGAAGTTCTTTAAGGTTTGTAAGGGGGCCGGATCATCGGGGAGCAAAAATCCTTTAATAGAAACAGAGCTTTCCAGGTGTCATCAACACCGATTCCCACTCCACTCTCCCTCCCCCGAAACGTAGTCAACAACCGTTGGGATCAACGAATTCGTAGGAAAAGTTGATTTTAACTAACAATGATTGAGGACTCACGTCAACGACTCCTGAAAAATCTAGAAAGGGAAGTTGCGACCTTCCCCTCCTAGTGCATAACCATTGATAGGGTTACCCAAAAATCAGGCTGGGAGATCCGTGGGGATAGTCCACAACCTTTTCTCCGGGATGCAGTCTTAGTGTAACCACAGAGGACAAAAGCTTGTGTTCTTCACAAACTTTTCCAAAGTATAGCACTCGGTGATCAGGCTTTTCCGCAAAATAAGCCGGAGTCAGAATGAGGTTCATGGATTGGATTCATGGCTTAGATTCATGGATTGGATGCATGGATTGGATTCAGAGATTCGACTTCGGTGCTTTGTCTGGGTTTACTGATTTGGGCTAGAGTCCTTAGTTGGATCCATAATTCGATCGAGCTTTTACCTGTGGATCGCAACAACTGGGAATGACTCAATCTGACTCGATCGGTGGGCTTGGGCCAAGGCTTAGCCCCGTGCTTAAGCCAGGTTCTTAACCTCAGCGATCGAGGGTGAATTGCTGCCTCACCCTATTCAAGTCCAGCATTTGCACGCTTTAGTGTTGGCAGACTAGGGTTCTATCGACGCAAGAAACAAGCCCTCAGGAAAATTTTGAAAGCCAGACAACGCTTTTCCAGACTTTTTCCAGTATTCTGCTTCAAGGAGCAAGCCCTATGGTTAGCACCGTAACCACAACTACCCAAACCCAAGCCGTCAATAAAGAAACGAGTTTCATCCTGTGGTTTGATCAGGTAGGGATTGAAGATATTCCCTACGTTGGCGGCAAAAACGCATCTCTAGGTGAAATGATCCAGCAATTGACCCAGCGAGGGGTCAATGTTCCCAATGGGTTTGCCACCAGTGCCTATGCCTACCGCTATTTTGTTCAACAGGCCGGACTCGAAGCCAAGCTGCGCCAACTGTTTTCAGATCTGGACGTAGAAGATGTCAGTAACCTGCGGGAGCGGGGACGGCAAGCGCGGGCTTTGGTCCTTAATACACCCTTCCCCCGTGAGTTGGAAGCGGCCATTATCCAAGCCTACGATCAACTCAGCGAACGCTATGCCAATTCGCCGGAATTCTGTGAACAATTGCCCCAGGAAAAACAGGATTCCTGTGGTCTTTATAGTGCTGAAGTGGATGTCGCAGTACGCTCCAGTGCCACGGCGGAAGACCTGCCCGATGCCAGCTTTGCAGGACAGCAGGAAACCTATTTGAACGTCCATGGGGCCAGCGCTGTCTTAGATGCCTGCCATAAATGTTTTGCCTCGATTTTTACCGATCGGGCCATCTCTTACCGCACCATTAAAGGCTTCGATCACTTTAACGTTGCCCTCTCCGTTGGGGTCCAAAAAATGGTCCGATCGGACCTCGCCTCCTCTGGGGTGATGTTCTCGATCGACACCGAAACCGGCTTTAAGAACGCCGCTTTGATCACCTCCGCCTATGGCTTGGGTGAAAACGTGGTGCAAGGGGCCGTCAACCCCGACGAATACTTTGTCTTTAAGCCCACCTTGGCCCAAGGGTATCGCCCCATTTTGGAGAAGCGACTGGGCAGCAAAGAAATTAAAATGGTCTACGATTTGGGCGGGTCTAAACTGACCAAAAACGTACCCGTTGCCACCAGTGAGCGCCGCAAGTTTGCCCTCACCGATGACGAGGTGTTGCAGTTGGCTCAATGGGCAGTGATCATTGAAGATCACTATTCCGAAGTCCGGGGAACCTACACCCCCATGGACATTGAATGGGCCAAAGACGGCCTCACCGAAACCCTCTTTATCGTCCAAGCACGGCCCGAAACCGTCCAATCCCAAAAGAGCGGCTCTGTCCTGCGCAACTACAAATTGACGGGCGATCGCAGTGAGGTTCCGGTCCTGGTTGAAGGGCGTGCCGTGGGTGAAATGATTGGCCAAGGCAAGGCCCATGTCATTTTGGATGTCCACCGCCTGGATGCCTTTAAGGCCGGTGAAGTGCTGGTGACCAACAAGACGGACCCCGACTGGGAGCCGATTATGAAGAAAGCCAGCGCGATCGTCACCAATCAAGGCGGACGCACCTGCCACGCCGCCATTATTGCGCGGGAAATGGGAATTCCGGCGATCGTCGGCTGCGGCAACGCCACCGGCAGCATTCGCACCGGCGAAGAAGTCACGGTCTCCTGTGCCGAAGGCGATCAAGGCAAGGTCTACAGCGGCATTCTGCCCTTTGAGATCCTGGAAACCGAACTGGGGAATTTGCCCGAAACCCGGACCCAAATCCTCATGAACGTGGGGAACCCGGAAGAAGCCTTTAGTTTGGCCTCCATTCCCTGCCAAGGCGTTGGCTTGGCCCGTCTGGAGTTTATCATTGCCAACCACATTAAGGCCCACCCCCTGGCCCTGTTGCGCTACAACGAACTGACCGATCCTGAAGTCAAGTTCGAGATTGCCCAACTCACCCACCAGTACGACAACAAACCCGACTTCTTTGTAGACAAGCTGGCCCAGGGCATTGGCAAGATTGCGGCAGCGTTCTATCCCAATCCGGTGATTGTGCGCATGTCCGACTTCAAGAGCAATGAATATGCCAACTTGCTGGGCGGTCGCCAGTTTGAACCCCACGAAGAAAACCCCATGATCGGCTGGCGCGGGGCCTCTCGCTACTACGATCCCAACTACCGGGTGGCCTATGGCTTGGAGTGCAAAGCCCTGAAACAGGTGCGGGATGAGATGGGCCTGACCAATGTCATCCCCATGATTCCCTTCTGCCGCACGCCCGACGAAGGTCGTAAGGTGTTGGCGGAAATGGAAGCCAATGGCCTCAAGCGGGGCGAAAATGGACTGCAAGTCTATGTGATGTGCGAATTGCCCAGTAATGTCATCTTTGCCGATGAATTTGCCCAGGTCTTTGATGGTTTCTCGATCGGCTCCAACGACTTGACCCAGCTTACCTTGGGCCTCGATCGTGACTCGGCTTTGGTCGCCCACATCTTTGATGAACGCAACGAAGCCGTGAAGCGGATGGTGAAGCTGGCCATTATGGCGGCGAAGAAGTACGGTCGCAAGATCGGCATCTGTGGCCAAGCCCCCAGCGATTACCCGGAATTTGCCCGATTCCTGGTGGAAATGGGCATCGATTCCATGAGCTTGAACCCCGATTCTGTGCTGAAAACTACGTTGGATATTGCCAAGGTGGAAGGCGCAACGGGCGTTCTGAATGAGATCGCGGCAGTGGTCCACCCCGATCGTTAGTCCCCACACCCACAACCCTGGTAGGGGCGAAGCATTGACCGCAGGAAATTCTGCTCACACCAGAAACCTCCTTGCAAATGCTTCGCCCTTGGGACCAATCCCTGGATCCTCACCCAATACCGACTATTTTCATGCAAATGCTTCGCCCCTACGATCGCCCCCCGATCGGCCAAACTATCGGCCCAACGGAACCCAACCCGGATCGATCGGGGCAATCCTACAAACCTTTAAAGCCAACACCACCCGCCGCATTAACCGCATCACCCAAGCCCAAGGGCGCACCCTGTGGCAACGGAACTACTACGAACACATTGTTCGCCACCAAGATGCCTTACAGGCAATTCGCGCCTATATCCAACAAAACCCCCGATCGTGGGCCACAGATCAGTTATATCCAAAGGAGCCAACACCCCAGCGGGGGAGGTCAACCGTCGATCGATCCCCCACCCCTGGAATTTAGCCGCGACCCAAGGCCCAAACCCTAGCCGATCGCCGCTAGAATTTCCTTCGCCGCTTGGCGACCTGAGAGCGTTGCCCCCTCCATACTATCGATATAGTCCTGCTGGGTATAGCTTCCCGCCAGGAAAAAGTTGGAAATCGGCGTTTTTTGGGCCGGACGGAAGAGATCCATACCGGGCGCTTCCCGATAGAGCGACTGGGCCAGCTTCACGACGCTATACCACGTCATCTTCAGTTCACGGGCCGAGGGGAAGAGATCCTGCACCTGCTTCAGAACGTGCTGGGCGATCGCCTCATTACTCTCCTTAATAAACGGATCTCCCGGCGTTAAGACCAACTGCAACAGAGAACCCTGGCCCTCGCGGTAGTAATCGCTGGGACTCGTCAGCGCCAAGTCCGCAAAACAGGAAAAATCAGCATCAGCGGTATAAAGCAAGTTATCCAGCCCCGCCGCCGCCTTCAGTTGTTGCATTTTGGCCGGATCGTCCAACTCCGTTACCCAGCCATCAAAGCGTAACTGCACCGTCGCCACCGGCACCGCATCTAGCTTATAGATATTGTCAAATTCAGGCCATTTCCGCCATGCTTCCGGCAAAAGCCGCTGAATCCCCGGCACATCACAGGCCGCCAGATAGGCATCCGCCGTCACCAACTCCGTCTTCTCCCCATCCAAAATCTGGAGACCCGTCACCGCCGTTTTGCCATCTTTTTCCGTAAACTCCACCTCCCGCACCCGTCGCCGCAGGTGGAACTTAGTCCCCCGTGCCTCCAGATAGTTGACGATCGGCGTGTGCAAATATTCTTGGGGCGATCCCTCCAGCATCCGCAGCACCGAAGCTTCGGTTTTAGCGGCAAAAAACTGGAAAATCGTCAGCATACAGCGGGCCGAGATATTTTCCGTATCGATAAAGCCCAAGGCGTAGGCGATCGGGTTCCACATCCGCTTTAAGCTGCCATTGGAGCCGCCATGGCTCCGGAACCAATCCGCAAAACTAATGCGATCGAGGCCGCGAATCTGCCGCATTGCCCCCTCAAAGTCCACCAACCCCCGGACGATCGGACTGGTGCCCAAAGCAACCGCATTGGTCGCCTTATCCTGCAAGGTCAGTTGAGAAGTGGTAAAAAACGCCTTGAGGCCATTGAAAGGAGCGCCGGTAATAAAGCGAAAATCTAGCTCCCCAATGCGACCACCGCGATTGACAAAGGTGTGGGTATGTTCCTTGAGGCGCAGGTTCTCGATCGCCCCCACCTTCCGCATCAGGTCAAATAACTGGTAGTAGCAGCCAAAAAAGACATGCAGCCCCATTTCCACATGGTTACCGTCAGCATCGACCCAACTGCCCACCTTACCGCCGACGAAGGGCCGGGACTCAAATAACTCGACTTCGTGGCCTGCATCCACTAGGTCAACGGCAGCAGCCATACCGGCTAAACCGGCTCCAACGATCGCAACGCGCATAGGTCTCTGGGGTCGTGTTAAGGGGTGATTCTCAGGCAAGGCGTGAATAGCAACAGGAGTGCAAGGGGACGCAGCGGCCCCAATATTCACATATCTTAAAATTATCTTAAGGGATTTTGGTCCCTAAATTTGGTCCCTCACATTGAACTCCCCCCCCGGTTTAGCCCTGGTAGGTCACCCGGTTGCTGGCACTAATGGAGACATAACCCCGTTTTTCCAACTCTAGAACAATCAGTTCGCACTCCTGCTCAGAAATGCCCCCCTGGGCCTGAAACATCGTAATAACGGCATTTTCCAAGGTTTTACGCTTGGTGGGCTTCATTTTGGACAGGCGCTTCATCAAATAGTCGATCGCCTCATCCATCGTCTGGAAAACAGGGGCAGTCCGGGCCATCGACCCCGGAGACCCCGGAGACTGGCTCAAAGCTTGGCGAGCCTCTTGAATTAGGGCTTCTGCAAGGCGTAGCTTCTCTAGGCTGCTTAACTGCTGACAGTGTTGTAAGAGATCCTCGTAGGTCATGGCTGAGACAATCACGATCGGGTTACGGCCAAAGGAAAACGAGAGCGCCCTAAAATTCTGAGTCTAAAATTTTTAGTCTAAGACCCTTGCCAAGGAGAAGGAAGAGGGTATAATAGCCTCTACGCCAAGCACTCACAGCGTAGCGCCCATCGCGTAGCGTTTGCAGTAGCAAAGCACTCAAAGGCAAAGCACTAAAAAGCCAAGCCTTAACAACACTTCAGGCTCTGGAACCTCCATCCCTGAAACCTCGATTCTGAGGAAAACTTCAATTAAGCTTGAAATCAGAAAGCTTAAGTTTGCGGGTATAGTTCAGTGGTAGAACGTCAGCTTCCCAAGCTGAATGTCGAGAGTTCGAGTCTCTTTACCCGCTTTAATTCTAAAATTCAATGCTGACAAGGCTTTGGACGATCGTCTTCGGGAGAACCCCACTTTCAAAGAATCGCGGTAGGGGTCGTGCCCCCGTGCCGACCCTCTTCAGC